>JAFZMK010000163.1 GCA_017553285.1 Rhodocyclaceae bacterium | reverse complement strand
GTGCGTGACCTCTCGCAACTTGCCCCGCGCGCCTGACCCGTCTCATCCTTCCCTTTTGCACGCAATGGAAAAAGAAATCACCCTTCTGGAACAGCAGCTCGAAGAGCTGATCGGCCTCTACGACGCCGCGAAAGCCGAAATGCGCGAACTGCGCGTGCGCCTGGCCGCTTCCGAGCTGGAAAACCGCAGCCTGAACGCCCGCATCACCGCCGCCGGCGAACACATCGAAGCCGCGCTCTCGCGTCTGCCGGGCGGCGCGCAACCTGAAGAAGAGGAGTCCGCATAATGTCCGCTGCCACCGCACTTGATATTGTCGTCCTCGGCAAGGAATACCGCGTCGGCTGCCAGCCTGAAGAGCTTGCCGGTCTGAAGGAAGCTGCTGAACTGCTCGATGCCAAGCTCAAGGAATTTGCCGCCATCACCAATGCCACGGGCGAAAAACTTGCCGTCATGACGGCGCTCAACCTCGCCCATGAACTGCTTCGCGCACAACGTGGCGATGGGGTTGACATCCCCGCAATGAAGCGTAGGATTAGCTCCATGAACGCCCGCCTCGAAACTGCTCTGGCGCAGCAAGAAAAGCTCTTCTGAGGCGGCGCGGGCAAACCGGTCACTCCCCTGTCGTGTCCGAGGAAGCCGTAGATTCCTTGAACCAATAACGTCGCAAGACACGGTTGCTGCCCCACAGCCCGCTGGTGTGCCCGCCCCCTGTGGGTGAGCCTGAAAGCGGCGGAACGCAACCTCCCTGAACCTCCGGTTCAGGATGCCCGGCGGAGCCGGCACAGACGGGGGTCTTACACAACGGCGCGCAAGGTTTCAGCCTTGCGCGCCGTTTCTCTTTTCTGCCGCGAACGCGGCGCGTGCGCCTATTGCAGGCGTTCGCGCGCCCGCGCGATGGCCTGGCGCACGGCGGCGGGGGCGGTGCCGCCGGTGTGGTTGCGGGCGGCGAGCGAGCCTTCGATTTTGAGTACTTCGACGACTTCATCGCCAATCAGCGGCGAGAAGGCGCACAGCTCATCCAGCGGCAGTTCGGCCAGGTCGCAGCCGCGCGTCTCACAGGCGCGCACGGCGCGGGCGACGGCTTCGTGGGCGTCGCGAAACGGCAGCCCTTTTTTCACCAAGTAGTCCGCCAAATCCGTGGCGGTGGCGAAGCCTTGCCGCAGCGCATCGCGCATGTTTTCGGCGCGCACGCGGATGCCGCCGACCATGTCGGCGTAGATGCGAAGGGTGTCGATGACGGTGTCCGCCGTGTCAAACAGCGGTTCCTTGTCTTCCTGATTGTCTTTGTTGTAGGCCAGCGGCTGACCTTTCATGAGCGTGAGCAGGGCGACAAGATGACCATTGACGCGCCCGGTTTTGCCGCGCACCAGTTCGGGCACGTCGGGGTTTTTCTTTTGCGGCATGATGGAACTGCCAGTGGTGAAGCGGTCGGCAAGGTCAATGAAGCCCACGCGCGGACTCATCCACAAAATCAGCTCTTCAGAAAGGCGCGACAGGTGCGTCATCAGCAGCGCGGCGGCGGCGCAAAATTCGATGGCGAAATCGCGGTCGCTGACGGCATCGAGCGAGTTGGCGCACACGCCCTCAAAGCCCAGTTCGGCGGCGACGCTTTCGCGGTCGATGGGAAACGTGGTGCCCGCCAGCGCCGCAGCGCCCAGCGGCAGGCGGTTGGTGCGGCGGCGGCAGTCGGCAAAGCGTTCGGCATCGCGCGCGAGCATTTCAAAGTACGCCATGAGGTGATGGCCGAAGGTGACCGGCTGAGCAACCTGCAAGTGCGTAAAGCCGGGCATCGGCGTGTCGACATGCTGTTCGGCCAGATTCAGCAGCGCGCGTTGCAGTTCGGCAATCAGGGCGGCGATGGTGTCGATGGTGTCGCGCTGCCACAGGCGGATGTCGGTGGCGACCTGGTCGTTGCGGCTGCGCCCGGTGTGCAGGCGTTTGCCGGCGTCGCCCACCAGCGCGGTGAGGCGCCGTTCGATGTTCAGATGCACGTCTTCCGAATCCAGCGACCAGACAAAGGTTCCGGCGGCGATTTCGTCGCGGATTTGCGCCATGCCGCGTTCGATGGCGGCGAGGTCTTCGGGCGGCAAAATGCCTTGCCGGGCAAGCATGTGGGCGTGCGCAAGCGAGCCTTGAATATCTTGCGTGGCGAGACGGCGGTCAAAATCGACCGAGGCGGTATAGCGTTTCACCAAATCGGAGACCGGCTCGGAAAAGCGGCCAGACCAGGTGAAGGAGGGGTCAGAAGCAGTCATGGAAACACCCGGAAAGAAAGAGTCAGAGGAACAAATCCGCAAAATACAGCAAGACGGTGTGGACAAGGCGCACCGGCTCGGCAAGCAAAGTGGGCAGCCAGCCCAGCATCAGCAGTGCCAGCACGATGAAGATGCCGTAAGGCTCGATGCGGGCAAACTTGATGGCGGTGGGCAGCGGCAGCAGGCTGGTGACGATGCGCCCGCCATCCAGCGGCGGCAGCGGCAAGAGGTTAAACACAAACAGCACGGCGTTGATGCTGATACCCGCCACGGCCATGTACGCCATCGGCGTATCGACAGCGTGCTGCACGCGATAGACCAGCGCGAGCACAATCGCCCACGCCGCGCCCATCAGCAGATTGGCCAGCGGGCCGGCCAGCGCCACCCAGAACATGTTGGTCTTGGGATTGCGCAGGCGCGCGAAATTCACCGGCACGGGCTTTGCCCAGCCAAACAACATGCCGGGGCTGAGAAAATACAGCACGCCCGGCACCAGAATGGTGCCCACCGGGTCGATATGGCGCAGCGGGTTCAGGCTGATGCGCCCGGCATCAAAGGCGGTGGTGTCACCAAAATGACGGGCGACGTAGCCGTGCGCCGCTTCGTGCAGCGTAATGGCAAGCAGCACCGGCGGTGCCCAGAGCAGAAAGGTTTCCACCACGCCCATGTGCGCCTCAGTCTTCCAGCCCCAGCAGCGCCGGGTCGCCACAGCCACGGCGCACCAGTTCGGGCACGTCGCCGGTGAGATCGACGACGGTGGTGGCCTGCGGCGGGCTGGGTTCGGTTTCGATAATCAGGTCGATGCGCTTGCCGATGCGCTCGGCGATTTCCTGTGCGTCGGTCAGCGGTTCGTCTTCGCCGGGCACCATCAGCGTGGAAGTCAGCACCGGCTCGCCCAGTTCGCCCAGCAGCGCTGCGACCAGCGGATGCGCCGGCACGCGCAGCCCTAGCGTTTTGCGGCGCGGATGCAGCACGCGGCGCGGCAATTCGCGCGTGCCTTCCAGAATGAAGGTGAAGGGGCCGGGGGTGGCGTTTTTCAGCAGGCGGTAGCAGGCGTTATCGACGCGGGCGTAAGTGGCGATTTCGGAAAGGTCGCGACACATCAAGGTGAACAGATGCTTTTGGTCGACGCCGCGAATCTGGCGGATGCGTTCCAGCAGCGCCGCGTCCCCCAGATGCCCGCCCAGCGCGTAGGCCGAATCGGTCGGAAAGGCGACCAGCGCGCCGTCGCGCATCATTTCCGCAGCCTGACGCACCAGGCGCGGCTGCGGGTGTTCGGGGTGCAGGGTAAAAATACGGGGCATGGGAAAATCCGGTTTTCGCCCACACGGGCGAACCTGCAATTTTAGCATTGCGCGCAGGCGTGAAATTGCGCCGCGCCGTGCCGCTTAGCCGTGATTGCCAATCCAGTTGCGCCACTGCGCAAACAGCGCCGGACTGGTGGCGGCAATGACGCTGCGTTTTACATCGGGTCCTGCCATCAGCGTGCCGCCGTCAAAGGTGGCGCAGGCACCGCCCGCTTCGGCCAGAATCAGATGCCCGGCGGCGTAATCCCACAGTTTTTGCCCGCCGTGGATGTAGACATCCAGCCGCCCGGCGGCGAGGAAACACCATTCCAGCGCGCTGGAACCAAAATTGCGCTGCGAATAATACGGCGGGCGCACCGCCAGGTCGTCGCCCAGACGCGGGCCAATGCGTTTGAAATCCACACCGGCGACGGCATCTGCGAGCGTCTCGCAGTGCGGGCGCAGCGGCAAAGGTTCGCCATTGAGAAACGCACCGGCGCCGCGCGCGGCATAGAACGATTCGCCCGTCACCGGGTTGTGCACCAAGCCGATGCGCGATTCGTGCTCCACCATCCACGCCACGGAAACGCCGAAAAACGGAATGCCGTTGGCAAAGTTGGTCGTGCCATCAATCGGGTCGATGCACCACATGCTGCCCTTGCTGCCTTCGCCCCAGCAATGGGCTTGTTCGTCGGGCGTCATTTCTTCGCCCAGCACCGCGCCGGGCAGCAGCTTGGGCAGTTCTTCGCCCAGACGGCGCTGCATCGCCAGGTCTGCCTCGGTGCACAGGGAACCATCGCTTTTGCGGGCGCTTTCGGTTTGCCGGCAACGCGGCAGCACTTCTTCGTGCGCCAGAGAGCGCACCAGTTCTTCCAGCGTGCGGGCGTGCGCCAGCAAGGTTTGGGGTGAGAGATGCATGATTCAGCCTTCCTGCCGCCATTTGATGGAACAGCCCATGCTGGGCGTTTGCTCGCGCGGACCTTGCCCCGTTTCGGCAATCTGGCGCATTGCCGCGAACAGTTCGCGCGGCGCATCCGGCGCTGCCGCCTCGCGCCCCGAAGCATCCAGCCGCCCGCGATATTGCAGTTGCCCGTGCGCGTTCAGACCGAAAAAATCCGGCGTGCATTGTGCGCCCCAGGCGCGCGCCACCTGCTGCGTTTCATCGTGCAGATAGGGAAAGGGAAACGCGCGCGCGCGCGCCAGCCGCGCCATGTTCTCAAAACTGTCTTCGGGGTAGTCGCGCGCATCGTTGGCGCAGATGGCCACGCTGCCCACGCCCAGCGTTTGCAATTCACGGCAATCGCGCAGGATGCGATCGAGCACCGCCTGCACATACGGGCAATGGTTGCAAATGAACATCACCAGCACACCGCGTTCGCCGCGACAATCGGCCAGCGTATAGCGCCGCCCGTCGGTGGCGGGCAGGTCAAAATCCGGCGCCTGCCAGCCAAAATCGCAGACGGGGGTAGTCATCAACGCCATGTCTTCTCCTCTTTTCAGACACGCTGGCGTGCCGCAGCGCAGCGGCGACGCGCTCTTTTATAATAGCCGCTTTCGCCGTCTCCACGTTGCCTTTCGCATCCTTTTTGCCGCATGTGCGCCCGTTTTTATTTTCCCCAACCGCTCCCCGACGCTGGCGGCATCCACCTTCTGCCCGCAGCGCTGGCGCATCACGCCGTGCGCACATTGCGGCTGCAAGACGGCCAGCCCATCGTGCTCTTTGACGGCACCGGCGGCGAATTTCCCGGCACGCTGACCCGCGCGCACGACCAGCAATGGCAGGTCGAACTACACGCGCGCCAGCCGGTGGAGCGCGAACTGCCGTTTCAGATCATCGTCGTGCAAGCGCTGGCCAGCGCCGACAAAATGGACTGGATTGTGCGCAAATGCACCGAACTGGGTGCCGCCGCCATCGTACCGCTGCAAGCCAGCCGCAGCGTCTTGCGCCTGCAAGGCGAACGGCTGCAAAAGCGCCTCGCGCACTGGCGCCAGATTGCCATTGCCGCCTGCGAACAATGCGGGCGCAACCGCGTGCCCGAAATCGCCCCGCTCACCACGCTGGACGAATTTCTCACCGCCCACGCCCAAGCGCGCAAATGGATTTGCGC
>JAFZMK010000162.1 GCA_017553285.1 Rhodocyclaceae bacterium | reverse complement strand
GTGCACGGCGCGCCGCTGGGCGCGGAAGAAATCGCGGCGACCCGCGCGCATATTGGCTGGCCGCATCCGCCTTTCGAGATTCCCGCCGATGTGCGCGCGCAGTGGGATGCCCGCGAACAGGGCAAGGCGGCGCAGGCGCAGTGGGATGCGCGGATGCAGGCGTACCGCGCGGCGCATCCGCAGTTGGCCGCCGAGCTGGAACGTCGCCTGCGCGGGGAATTACCTGCGGATTGGGCACAAATGGCAGAAGAATTGCTGGCGCAGGTGGCGCAGAAGGCGGAGAGCATCGCCAGCCGCAAGGCAAGCCAGAACTGCATCGCGTTCTGGACGCCCCGCGTGCCGGAATTGCTCGGTGGTTCGGCAGATTTGGCGGCGTCCAACCTGACGATGTGCAAAGATTCCCGCCCCGTGACGCGCGAGGCCGACGGCAACTATGTCTATTACGGCGTGCGCGAGTTTGGCATGGTCGCCATTGCCAACGGCGTTGCCCTGCATGGCGGGCTGATTCCTTCTACCGCTACCTTCCTGATGTTCAGCGAATACGCGCGCAACGCCCTGCGCATGGCGGCGCTGATGAAGGTGCGGCAGATTTGCGTGTTCACCCATGATTCCATCGGTCTGGGCGAAGATGGGCCGACGCACCAGCCGGTGGAACAAATAGCGACGTTGCGCATGATTCCGGGTATGGACGTGTGGCGTCCGTGCGATACGCTGGAAACGGCGGTGGCGTGGAATTGCGCGCTGGCGCGCGCGGATGGCCCCAGCGCCTTGTGCCTGTCGCGCCAGAATTTGCCGTTCCAGACGCGCGATGCGGGCACGCAGGCGGCGGTGGCGCGCGGCGGCTATGTGTTGCGCGAGGCGGCTGGCGGTGCGCCTGCCGTGGTGCTGATTGCGACGGGTTCGGAAGTGGCGCTGGCGGTGCAGGCGCAAGAAATGCTGGCGGGCGAGGGCATCGCCGCGCGCGTGGTCTCGATGCCGTCGACGACGGTGTTTGACCGGCAGGATGCGGCATGGCGCGCGGCGGTGTTGCCCGCAGGCGTGCCGCGCGTGGCGGTGGAAGCCGGCTGCACGGACTTCTGGCGCAAATACGTGGGCGCGGCAGATGATGCGCGCGGCGCGGTGGTCGGCATGGATCGCTTTGGCGAATCCGCGCCGGCGGCGCAGTTGTTTGATTACTTTGGTATCACTGCGGATGCAGTGGTGCGCGCTGCGCGCGAGGTTGTGCGCGCGATGGCGTGATTTTTTCTCTCACACACACTCTTTGGAGATTGCAAGATGAGCATCAAGGTTGGCATTAACGGTTTTGGTCGTATCGGGCGCTGCACGCTGCGGGCGATTTACGAGCGTGGCTTGCAGAATGAACTGGAAGTGGTCGCCATCAACGCTTCGGGCGATTTGCCCACTAACGCCCATTTGCTGAAATACGATACGACGCATGGCCGTTTTGCTACCTCCGTGGCAACGGAAGGCGATAACTGCATCATCATCGACGGCAAAAAAATCCCCTTCTATTCGACCAAAGACCCGAAGGGCGTCGACTGGGGCAAGCACGGCGTGGATCTGCTGCTGGAGTGCACCGGCGCGTATACCTCCAAAGCCAAGGCGCAGGCGCTGCTGGACATGGGCGCGAAAAAAGTGCTGATTTCCGCGCCCGGCGGCGATGACGTGGATGCGACGGTGGTCGTGGGCGTCAATGAAGAAGTGCTGAAGCCTTCCATGACGGTGGTTTCCAACGCATCTTGCACCACCAACTGCCTGGCGCCGGTGGCGCGCGTGCTGGCCGAGAACATCGGCATCAAGACCGGCCTGATGACAACCATCCACGCCTACACCAACGATCAGGTGACCGTCGACGTGCGCCACAAAGACTTGCGCCGCGCGCGCGCTGCCGCCGCCAACATCATCCCGACCAAAACCGGCGCGGCCAAGGCGGTCGGCCTTGTGCTGCCGCAACTTGCCGGCAAGTTTGACGGCTTTGCGCTGCGTGTGCCGACGCTGAACGTTTCGCTGGTGGATTTGACCTTCACCGCCGAGCGCGCGACGACGAAAGAAGAAATCAACGATCTGATGACGAAGGCGGCCAACGGGCCGCTGAAAGGCATTCTGGCGGTCAATGACGAGCCGCTGGTGTCGTCTGACTTCAACCACACGACGGTCTCTTCCACCTTTGACGCCACGCAGACGCGCGTGCTGAAAGGCGCGGATGGTTCCACGCTGGTGAAAGTGCTGGCCTGGTACGACAACGAATGGGGCTATTCCTGCCGGATGCTGGATGCCGCGCGCATCTGGATGCAGGCGAAATAATGCTTTCCGCACTGCGGGCGCGCGCCTGTGACACGCGCCGCAATGGTTTGCCCATCTGTCAATGAACGCCGCCGCCTGTCCGCTGCGTCTGGCCATCAACGGTTATGGTCGCATTGGTCGCGCCGTCTTGCGCGCACTGGTCGAACGCGCGCCGGATGCGCAGGCGCTGGAAATTGTCGCCATCAACGAACCGGCAGATCTTTCCAGCATCGCGCATCTGACGCGCTTTGATTCCACGCACGGGCGCTTTCCCGGCGAAGTGGCTGTCGAGGGCGAACAGCTCGTCGTGCAGGGCAGGGCGCTGCGCATCACCCACGCGCGCGCGCCGGAAGCGGTGGATTGGTCGGGCGTGGATGTGGTGGTGGAATGTTCCGGCCAGTATTGCCGGCGCGATGAACTGGCGCGTTTTCTCGCCGCCGGTGCGCCGCGCGTGCTGGTTTCGCAACCGGCGGCAAGCGCCACAGATGTGGATGCCACCATTTTGCCGGGCGTCAATTTGGCGGCGCTGCCGCCGGATGCGCGGATTGTCTCCGCCGGTTCCTGCACCACCAATGCCAGCGTGCCCGTGCTGGCGGCGCTGGATGCCGCCTTCGGCATCGAACATGTGCTGCTGAACACCATCCATTCCGTAATGAACGACCAGCCGCTGATTGATGGCTACCACGCCCGCGACCTGCGCTGCCAGCGTTCGGCCATGCAGTCCATCATTCCGGTGGAAACTGGCCTGGCGCGCGGCGTGGTGCGCCTGCTGCCGCAACTGCACGGACGGGTGCAAGCGCGCGCGCTGCGCGTGCCGGTGGTCAATGTTTCCGCCATCGAAATGACGCTGCAATGCCGCAGCGCGCTGGATGTTGAACGGCTGCACGAATGTTTGCGCCGGGCGGCAGATGCCGCGCCCGCGCTGTTGAGCCTGTCCGAAACCCCGTGCGTTTCGGTCGATTTCAATCACGACGCCCATTCCGCTATCGTCGATCTGGCGCAAACCCGCGTGGCGGGCGAACATCTCGCCAGCCTGCTGGTCTGGTTCGACAACGAATGGGGCTTCGCCAACCGTCTGCTGGATGTGCTCGCCCACTGGCACAGCCTGATTCACTGACATTCCCTGTTTTTTTAGGAGTTCTCACATGACCATCGCCAAACTCACTGAAACCGACGTGCGCGGCAAGCGCGTTTTTATCCGCGCCGACCTCAACGTGCCGCAGGATGACGCGGGCAACATCACCGAAGACACCCGCATTCGCGCCTCGCTACCTTCGATTCGCTACTGCCTGGAAAACGGCGCGCGCGCCATCATGGTCACCTCGCACCTGGGCCGCCCGACGGAAGGCACGGTGCGCGCCGAAGATACCTTGATGCCCGTGGCTGTGCGCCTCGGCCAGTTGCTGGAACACCCCGTGCGCTTGGTGCAGGACTGGGTCGACGGCGGCTTTGAAGCGCACGAGGGCGAAGTGCTGCTGCTGGAAAACTGCCGCTGCAACGTCGGCGAGAAAAAGGACGACGAAGTGCTCGCCCGCAAAATGGCCGCACTGTGTGATGTCTACGTAAATGACGCCTTCGGCACTGCGCACCGCGCCGAGGCGACCACGCACGCGATGGCGCGCTTTGCGCCTATCGCCTGCGCTGGCGTGCTGATGGGCGCGGAAATCGATGCGCTGAGCCGCGCCACCTCCAACCCCGCCCGCCCGCTGGTCGCCATTGTGGGCGGCGCCAAGGTCTCCAGCAAACTCACCATCCTGCGCACATTGGCAGAAAAGGTCGACCAGCTCATTGTTGGCGGCGGCATCGCCAACACCTTCCTGCTCGCCTCAGGCAAACGCATCGGGCAGTCGCTGGCGGAAACGGATCTGGTCAAGGAAGCGCAAGCCATCATCGACATGATGAAGCAGCGCGGCGCAGAAGTGCCGCTGCCCATTGACGTGGTCGTTGCCGACGAACTTTCCGCGCTGGCGCGCGCCAACCGCATCAGCATCGACGAAGTCGGCGCGCATGACCGCATCCTCGACGTTGGCCCGAAAACCGCAGCGCGTCTTGCCGAAATCATCGCCCACGCCGGCACCATCGTCTGGAACGGCCCGGTGGGCGTGTTTGAATACGACCAATTCGCCGGCGGCACCAAAATGCTGGCCTCGGCCATCGCGCATTCCAGCGCCTTCTGCATCGCCGGTGGTGGCGACACGCTGGCGGCGATTGCGAAGTTCGACATCGCCAACGACGTGGGCTACATCTCCACCGGTGGCGGTGCCTTCCTGGAATTTCTGGAAGGCAAAACCCTGCCCGCCATCGCCGCGCTGGAGCGCTGACAGGGCAGGGCGGCAAGGGCGCGCGCGGGAAGTTTTCCCGTTGTCGCGCCCCTGTTGACACCATCAAAAATTTAGGCGAGAATGCTCGTCTTTCGCCTCGTTTGAGGCGGTTCTTTAACAATCAGGGCAACCGATAAGTGTGGGTGTCTGTTTTTTGGCGTGGGGTTTTGTGCCTCACAAAGAAGATTGGACATTCAAGTCAGTGATGATTGAGTGTTTAGGATTAAACATAAGAGTTTGATCC
>JAFZMK010000161.1 GCA_017553285.1 Rhodocyclaceae bacterium | reverse complement strand
TATTTCTTCGCGCAGCGGTTTGTCGCCCTTGTCATTCATGTAGCGCAGCGCAAAGCGGGCAACGGGCGCGTCGTGAATCTTGCCCAGATTGTGTTCCAGCCGCTCGATTTCCAGCCACTGCCCGGCAGGCGTGACCATTTTCCACCACACCAGGTTATCGAGCGCCGTGCCCCACAGCACGGCCTTTTTGCCGCCCGCGTTCATGGCGATGTTGCCGCCCACGCAGGAGGCTTGCGCCGAAGTCGGGTCGACGGCAAACACCCAGTCCGCCGCCGCTGCTGCTTCCGCCACGCGCGCGGTGACCACGCCGGCGCCGGTGCGGATGGTGGCGGCAGGTTCCGTCGCGCCCGCCACCGTGTAGTCTTCCACCGCGCCCATGTCCAGCAGCTTTTCGGTATTGATGACTACCGAGCGCGCATCCAGCGGCACCGCGCCGCCGGTGTAGCCCGTGCCGCCGCCGCGCGCGATGATGGTCAGATTCAGTTCAATGGCGGTGCGCACCAGCGGTGCGACTTCTTCTTCCGTATCGGGATAGAGGACGACGAAGGGATATTCCACGCGCCAGTCGGTGGCGTCCGTCACGTGGGCGACGCGCGCGTGGGCATCAAAGGCGATGTTGTCGCGGCGCGTGTGGCGGGCGAAGGCGCGCAACGCGCGTTGGCGCAACTCGGCAGCTTCGCGGAAAAAGGTTTCAAAACGCTGCACCGCCGCTTGCGCCGCTTCCAGCAGTTGCGCGACGCGCGCGCTGCGTTCCGGCTCGGCTTGCAGAAAACGCTCGCGGCGCGCATCGACGGCGCGCAGCCGGTGATGCAGCGCCTCAATGAGCGCGGCGCGGCGGCGGGCGTTGCGCAGCAAATCGTCCTGCAAGTACGGGTTGCGCTCTACCACCCAGATGTCGCCCAGCACTTCAAAGAGCATCTTGGCAGAGCGCCCGGTGATGCGCTGGCTGCGCAGTTCCTGCAACAGCGCCCAGGCAGGCGCGCCGAGCAGGCGGATGACGATTTCGCGATCGGAAAACGAGGTGTAGTTATAGGGAATTTCGCGCAGGCGTTCAGTCATGGCGGGGCGAAGCGGAAACGATGGGGAAAGACAGCCCGCTTGGCGCACCAGCGGCGGCGCGGCGGGCGTTCAGAAAGAAAAAAGCCCGTAGCGCAAAGCTGCGGGCCTGATTTGGGGAAAGAGCGGACACCGCAATTATTTTTTCTTGCCGCCCTTCGCATTGACGGCGGCTTTCAGGGTAGCGCCGGCAGAGAAACGGGGCACGCGGGCAGCGGCGATTTTGATGGTCGCGCCAGTTTGCGGGTTCCGGCCAGTGCGGGCGGCACGCTCGGAAACATCAAAGGAACCGAAGCCGGTAAAGGCCACTTTTTCGTTTTTCACCATGCATTCGGAAATGATTTCGAGCACGGCAGTCAAGGCACGATCAGCCTGCGCGCGAGAAATTTCCAGACGGTCGGCGAGAGCCTCGGCGAATTCACCTTTGTTCATATTTCATCCTCGTTCGGTCAGTGGAAAAAAACGGCGCTTTACAGAACACGCTGCAAAGCGGGGCAGATTCTAGCACCACAAGCGGCTTTGCGGCGCACCGCCCGGCAAAATCCCGCCTTCTTTTTTGCGCTTTTGCGCGCCGCGCGCGCAGAAGATGGAAAAAATCAAAACAGGCACAAATTCGCCTAGATGGGCGCACGCAAAAGCGCTAGAATCCCGCCCCCCTCAGCGGGACAGCACGTCCCTCGGGCGCAGACGCTGGCCAAAAACGTCCACCGGCTCGGGATAGCCAAACAGGTAGCCCTGAATCTGGTCGCAGCCGTGGCTGACCAGAAATTCGTGCTGCTCGCTGGTTTCCACCCCTTCGGCAAGCACTTTCAGCTCCATGCTGTGCGCCAGCGCAATGATGGCGGCGGCAATCTTGCCCTGCCCTTCGCCGCTGCCAATATCCAGCACGAAACTGCGGTCGATTTTCAACAAGTCGACGGCGAAGGTGTTGAGGTAGGCCAGCGAGGAATAGCCCGAACCAAAATCGTCAATGCTCACCCCCACGCCCATGTCGCGCAGGCGGTCGAGCACGCGCGCGGCGTGCGCGGCATCGCGCATCAGCATGGTCTCGGTCAGTTCGAGTTGCAGCAGGCACGGCGGCAGCAGGTTGTCCATCAGCACGCCGCCGACAAAATCTGCCAGCCCGTCGAGCAGCAGTTGCTGCACCGAGAGGTTCACCGCCACCGGCACCGGCTCCAGCCCGGCATCGAGCCACTGGCGCAACTGGCGGCAGGCGGCGCGCAGCACCCATTCGCCAATCGGCACGATGAGGCCGGATTCTTCCGCCGCCGGCACAAAACGCCCCGGGCTGAGCAGACCAAATTCTGGATGTTCCCAGCGCAGCAGCGCCTCGGCACCAATCAGCGCGCCCGTGGCGGCATCGACCTTCGGTTGATAGTAGAGGAGCAGTTCGTGGCGGTCGATGGCGCCGCGCAACTGGCTTTGCAGCAGCAACTCGCCGACGCTGTCGGTGTTCATCTCTTCGGAATAGAACTGCATTCCGCTGCGCCCGGTCTTGGCGCCATACATGGCAACGTCGGCGTTTCTGAGCAGCGTGGCGACGGTCTCGCCGTCTTCCGGGTAGATTGCCACGCCGATGGAGGCGGTCACGGTCAGCTCGTGCGGCCCCAGCGCGTAGGGTTCGGCCAGCGCGGCGAGCAACTTGCGCGCGACCATCGCCGCGCCCTGCGATTGTTCGATGTCCTGCGAGACGACGACAAATTCGTCGCTGCCGTAACGGGCGACGGTATCGGCTTCGCGCACCGTGCCTTGCAGGCGTTCGGCGACCTTGATGAGCAGCTCGTCGCCCACTTCCTGACCGAAGGAATCGTTGATTGGCTTGAAGCGGTCCAGGTCGATGAAAATCACCGCCGCCTGTTTGTTCTTGCGCCGCGACTGCAAGATGGCTTGTTCCAGACGGTCTTGCAGCAGCGCGCGGTTGGGCAGGTTGGTGAGCGCATCGTAGTGCGCCAGATGGTGAATGCGCGCCTCGGCGCTCTTGCGCTCGGAAATGTCCGAGAAAATGCCCACGTAGTTGACCACTTCGCCCAGTTCGTTGCGCACCACCGTCACCGAGAGCCATTCGGGATACGGTTCGCCATTCTGGCGGCGGTTCCAGATTTCGCCCTGCCAGCGCCCTTCGCGGTTCAGGTCTGCCCACATGGCGCGGTAGAAGGCTTCGTCCTGCTTGCCCGAAGAGAGTATTTTGGGCGTCTGGCCCAGCACTTGCTCATCGCCATAGCCGGTAATCGCAACAAATGAGGCGTTGACCGCGATGATGTGCTGCTGGGCATCGGTAATCATCATGCCTTCGCGGGCGCTGTTGAACAGACGGGCGAACAGCGCCAGTTCGCTTTGCGCGCGCTGCAAGGCGTCATAGCGTTCGCGCAAATCATCGTGGGCGTATTCCAGCGCGCGCGAAGCCCGTTGCAGGCGCAGGAAAATCATCCCCAGCATCCCGGCCAGCAACAGCCCCAGCACGTAGAGCACCACGCGGTGCAGCCGCGCCAGCCGCAAGGTCTGACCATAGGCCTGCACGTAGAGCGAGGCAATCTCTTCGGTCAGCTCGGAGGCGGAGGTGGCCAGAATGTCGTGGGTAATCTGGTCGAGCACAGGCTTGTGCTCAAAGATGGTTTTGACGTGCAGCAGCAGGTTGTCGAGCAAGTCGTCGCCACCGCCGTGCGCACGCTGCTGTTTTTCTTCTTCGCGCAGCGATTGCAGGCGCACATCCAGCCCTTCCAGTGCGTCGGGGGCAATCTTGTGGGCATAGGCGAAAACTTCGCTGACCAGCGAGGCGCTCTTCATCCGCAGCCCTTCCGAGAGCGAGGCGCGCCCCAGATAGGAATCTGCCGCCGTCGGAAGGCTGTCCAGCGAATTGCGGAACACGGAGCTTTCGCGCTTGAAGACATCCAGGTCTTCCAGACGGATTTGCTGCATCTGGCGCAGCGAGGCGACTTTTTTGCGCAACAGTGCCTGATCGCGCGCCGACAGGAAAGACGGCACATCTTCGAGCGCATCGACGGCGGTTTTCAGCTCGTCCGAGGCGACCACGACGGCATCAAAATCAAAGCGCATCCCCAGCCGGTTGGTGAGCACCGCCACCATCAGTTCGGCATCGGCCTGACGCACCTGACGGATTGCCGTCAGGTATTGCTGGTGATCGCGGATATTGACGGTGTCGGCGCGCACAAACAGCCAGCTCATCAGCAGCACGATGGCCAGCACCCCTGCCAGCAGACGCAGATAGCGCCAGGCGCGGCGCGTATCCAGTCGGCGCAAACCCGCTTCATCCTGCGGCGCGGCAGGCACCGGCGCGGGCACGGCGGCGGCGTCTGCTTTCGCGCTGACCGCCTCTGCGGCGGCGGGCAGTTCTGCGGTGGCGGGCGTTTGGGCGGCGGCGGCGTCAGGGTTCGTCATGCGGCTCTCCTTGCGCCTGCGCCGCAGCGCCGTAAGCCGGCGGCGACCAGTGGCCGGTGAGCGTTTTCAGAAACGCCACCACCAGCCGGATGTCTT
>JAFZMK010000160.1 GCA_017553285.1 Rhodocyclaceae bacterium | reverse complement strand
TGTGCCCGCTTGCGAACCAGCGCCTTGAGCTGCATCGCGTTTGTCGTTCTCATAGCAGCACTTCCAGATAATTGCGGATTTTCTTTTCCACGCCGAGGGTGCGGGCGTAGCGCAGCAGTTTCTGCACATCCTTGTCGCGGCTGCGGGCATACTGTTTCATCGCGGGATTGAGCACCTGCACGTCTGCGACACGCTGCCCGCGCAGCATGTCGCACAGCGTGCGTTCCAGGTCATAGACGCGCACCTCGTTGCCGTAGCTCGTCCTCACCGCCACCAGACCCAGTTCAAGGACATCGTCTGCGCATGTCCGCACCTCAATGCCCGCCTCGCGCGCCTTGCTCGCCCGATACGCGCGCGGGAAAGTCATGGTGAGCGAAAAGGGCGTGCGATCGCTGTAGCCGTGCAGGTAGAGCGCCGTAGCATCGGAAAAAACACCCTTGGGAAAGCGAAACTGCGCAGCAAGAAATTCGTCCTCCCACGCGCTCGTCAAACAATAAACGCCGCGCTGCACACGCGCCAACGTGCCCGCCTTCACCATCTCCGAAATGCGCGCCCTCGCAATGCCGCAGCCCGCCACCTGCGCCGCCGTCACCAGCCCGCCGTTCGATTGCGCCAGTTCAATGATTGCCTGCATACCGCCTCCGCCCCGCAGTCCGTTTGTACTGAATATTTTCACATATTCAGTCGATATGTACACGCAATCTGCCCGTCCGACACCAGACGTCACTCCCCCCACCGCCAGCGGTCGAGTTCGCGGCGGTCGCGTTTGGTGGGGCGCTCGCCGCCCGGTGCCATGCCTTGGGCTTTTTGCGCGCGCAGTTCCGCGCGGCGCTGTTCGCTCCCGGCTGTTTCGGCATACAGCGTTTGCGCCACGCTGGCCGGGCCGCGTTGGGCGCTTAGTGCCTGCACATGCACCTCAATGGCGAATGCCCCCTTTTGCACCGCGATGCACTCGCCCACGCGCACTTCATGGCCGGGTTTGCTTTTGTTGCCATTGACCCGCACCTGTCCGGCAGCAATCGCTTCCACCGCCAGTCGGCGGGTTTTGAAAAAACGGGCAGCCCACAGCCATTTATCCAGGCGCACCCGCCCGGTATCGTCCGCAGGCGGCACAGCAGCGTGTTTCATAGACCAAGAAAAATCCGAAAACAAAACCGCCCGCCATTGTACGCGGCAGCAGGCGCGGCAAGCTGCGGATTGCGGCTTATTCCTTGCGCAAACGGCGTTTGCCTGCGGCAAGACCCAGCAGCGCGAAGAGCGCCAGCCAGTCTGCCGCGCCGCCACCGCCGCCGCCTTGTTCTGGCTCGGGCTGCGGTTCCGGTTGCGGTTCGGGCTGCGGCGCGGGTTGCGGTTCGGGCTGCGGCGCAGGTTCGGGCGCGGGCGGCGGTGCGGCGCGTCCTTTCGCGCGGCGCACGGCAGCTTCTACGTCCAGAATGCCTGCGCCGCAGGTGCTGGTCGTGCAGTTGCATTCAGCCCGCACGCCGGATTGCGCGCTGGTGCAAAGCGGCAGCAGCGGATTTTTCGGGAACGGGCGGGCGGTTTCTTGCAGGATGGTTTTTACCGCATCGGGCGTCAGCGTCGGGTTGGCGGAGAGCATCAACGCAATGGCGCCCGAGACCAGCGGCGCGGCAAAACTGGTGCCGCGCCCGGCGAGGTTATAGCCGCTACCAGCCGGCGTGGTCTCGCCCAGGTTGGTCGTGCTGATAATCCGTTTGCACTCGCCCGCCTCATTGCAACTGCCGCCTGGCGCGCTGATGAGCACTTGCGCGCCATAGTTGCTGTAATCGGCCTTTTGACCTTCTGCGGTGACGGCGGCAACGGCAATCACGCCGGGGCAGTTGGCGGGCGCGCCGACCGCAGTTGCTTCATTGCCCGTCGCCGCCACCAGCATCACGCCTTTGGCGCTCAGTTCGTTCATCAGCAGGGAATACAGCCCGTGGCAGCCGCTTGAGGAACCCAGACTGGCATTGATGACTCGCACCGGATTGGGGTTGTCGGGCACGCCGTCGACGGAAAAGCCTGCCGCCCAGCGGATGCCGCCAATCACGTCGCTATCCCAGGCGCCAGAGCGGCTGATGCCGCAGCCGCCGGAGACCCGCACGGGCACGATGCGCCCCGTCCAGCTCACCCCGGCGATGCCTTGCGCGTTGTTGCCCGCCGCCGCAATCAGCCCCGAGACCTTCGTGCCGTGCCAGGTGCTGCTCGTTCTCTGCGTCAGGCTGATGCAGCGCGGGCGATAGTCGCCGGGGTCGGTCGGGTCGGGGTCGGGGCCGTCGTCGTCCAGCGAAAAGTTGAGGTACAACTGCCCGTTCAGGGTAATTTCATACGAGACGAAGTCGTACCCCGGCAGCAAATTCGGTGCCAGATCGGGGTGATCCAGCCGCACGCCGGAATCAATCACCGCCACCGGCACCGAGGGCGCGCCAGTGGTGATGTCCCACGCGCCTTGCGCGCGGATGGCGGCGTAGTCGTCCGCCTTCAGATACCACTGGTATTCCTGAAAATAGGGGTCGTTGGGCAGCGCATACAAATCGTTGAAACGGTTGGGCGCGGCCACTTCCACGCCGGGCGCATCCTGCAAGGCTTGCGCCAGCGCCTCATCCGATACGGAACCATCGCCGTGCACCAGCCGCATATCCGGCGCGGGGCCGTTGCGCACGCTCAGCGTTTTGTTCACCGCCGCCGAGAGCGTGCGCGCATGTTCGGCGTTCGAGAGCGCTTTCACCGCAGGCTCGGCGCGCAACTTCACCAGCACACCATTGGTCAGCCCCTCTTCCCGCGCCTGCGCCTGCGCCGCGCCCCCAACCAGCAGCAGCGCCGCCGCCACACAAGCATTCATTTTGCGAAGCATCATTGTCTGCCCTCCTTGACGAAGGAAAAGACTATACACCGGCGCGCCAAATAAGCTGCGGGCAGCACAAAAAAACGGCGCTTTGCAAAGCGCCGTTTTTTGTTTCACGCTCTCGCGCGGCTTGCGGAAGTTATCTGCCGCAGGGGAAGCGGTGCGTTTCACCAATAGAACTATCGCGCACGTCCAGATAGGTGCCGTAGCCGTCACCGAGGACAAAGGCGATGGCTTGCAGGCGGGTGGACTTGAGTTGCACGCCGGTGCCGTCAAAGAGGTTGGCGGCATATTCCTGCGCGACCACTTGACCTTGTTCCAGCACATTCACCTTGTTTGCGCCAAACACAAAGGTTTGCGGGCGCACGTGGTTGGAGCAGGTCATGCCATCCAGGGCGATGACGGCATCTGCCGGCGCATACGGGAGAACCTCGCCACGCAGCGCAGCGCAGTTGCCCGTGGCGGTGGACTCGCCGCGCACGTTGCCGCTGCCATCCAGTTCCTGCGTGCGCACATTCATGTTCAGACCACCGGGGATGTTCATGGTGGTGATGTACTGACGCATCCCGTTGGGATAGGTGTAGCCCAGCGAAGACAGCAGGCTGCGCGTGACTTCGTAATCCCACGCCGAGCGCATACCATACGTTTTCAGCGGCTCGCCGCCACCGTTCACGTACATGTTGCCGTCCGAATCGAAGGCCAGCGTCGAACCATCATCCAGCGCGCAGGACATGCCGTTGCCAGCGGTCAGCGCGTTGAAGCTGGCCTCGGAAGTGTTCTGGCGAACTTTTTCCACCTCGTCGGATTGATCGTCACCGCACGCGGTCAGGGACAGAGCTACAGCCAGAATGCCCACGCGGGCGAGAAAGCGGGAAGACGCCATTTGAAAACTCCTCGGGTAAAAATAAAAGAATGTCAGCAAATGCAAGCGGATATTATAGACCTACAAGCTGCCGTGCAAGCGCTTCGCCTGTGTAGAATTTGCAAAAATCCCCTTGTCACCGTCCCTTGCGCCCAACATGCCCCTGCTTGCCCTGGAAGATGCCTGCCTTGCCTTTGGCCACGTTGCGTTACTGGACCACGTGCATTTTCAGTTGGACGCTGGCGAGCGCGTCGCCCTCATTGGTCGCAACGGCAGCGGCAAATCCAGCCTGCTGCGCGTACTGGCGGGGCAAGCGACGCTCGATGACGGCAACGTGCGCGCCGATTCCGCCAGCGTCATCGCCTACGTGCCGCAAGAAGCCGATTTTGCGCTGGAAGGCGACATTTTCGACGCCATTTCCGGCGCGCTGGGCGAAGCGGCGCGGCTGCTGCAAGACTATCACGCCGCCATGCTGGCGCTGGCGCAAGACGCCAACGAAGCAGCGATGGAGCGCCTTGCCCACCTGCAACAGCAAATTGAGGCCGCCGATGCCTGGCGCTTGCAACAGCGCACCGAAGCCTTGATTGACCAGCTTGGGCTGGATGCACAAGCACCGCTGGCGGCATTGTCCGGCGGCACGCTCAAGCGCGTCGCGCTCGCCCGCGCGCTGGTGCGCAATCCCGACGTGCTGCTGCTCGACGAACCCACCAACCATCTGGACATCGACGGCATCCTCTGGCTGGAAGAGCTGATGCGCAATTTTCGCGGCGCGCTCATCGTCATCACCCACGACCGCGCCTTTCTCGACCGCGTCGCCACCCGCATCATCGCGCTCGACCGTGGCCAGCTTGCCAGCTATCCCGGCAGTTACGCCGAATACCGCGCCCGCCGCGACCAGGAACTCGCCGCCGAACGGCGCGCGGCAGAAAAGTTCGACAAATTCCTCGCCCAGGAAGAAATCTGGATTCGCAAAGGCATCGAAGCGCGCCGCACCCGCAACGAAGGGCGCGTGCGCCGTCTGCACGAACTGCGCCGCGAACGCGCCGCGCGCCGCGAATTGCAGGGCAACGTGCGGCTGGCGCTGGCGCGCGGCGAAGCCAGCGGGCAGATGGTGGTAGAACTCGAAGGCGTCCACAAAGCCTTTGGCAACAAAACCATCGTGCGCGATTTTTCCGCCCGTGTGCTGCGTGGCGACCGCATCGGTCTGGTCGGCCCCAATGGTGCGGGCAAAACCACGCTGCTGAAACTATTTCTTGGCGAACTGGAAGCCGACAGCGGCCAGATTCGCCGTGGCACGCGCCAGCAAGTCGCCTATTTCGACCAGATGCGCGCCCAGCTTGACCCGGAGCGCGCGCTCACCGAAGTCATCAGCCCCGGATCCGAGTTTGTCGAAATTGGCGGCGTGCGCAAACACGTCATCAGTTATCTGGGCGATTTTCTCTTCCCGCCCGCGCGGGCGCGTTCGCCGGTGCGCTCGCTCTCCGGCGGCGAGCGCAACCGCCTGCTGCTCGCCCGCCTGTTCGCCCGCCCTGCCAACATTCTGGTGCTCGACGAGCCGACCAACGACCTGGATACCGAAACGCTGGAACTGCTCGAAGAACTGCTCTCCGACTACAACGGCACGCTGTTTCTGGTCAGCCACGACCGCACCTTTCTGGACAACGTCACCACGCAGCTTTTCGCTGCCGAAGGCGATGGGCTGTGGCGCGAATACATTGGCGGCTACAGCGACTGGCTCGCCCAGCGCCCTGCCCGCCCTGCGGCAGAACCACGCAAGCGCGCGCCGCAACCCGCCGCCGCGCCGCCGCGACCCAAACCCGCCCGCGAACCCGATGGCCGTCTGAGCTGGAAAGAAAAGCAGGAACTGGCCGCCCTGCCTGAGCGCATCGGCCAACTGGAAAACGAACAGGCCGCCTTGCACGCCCGCCTTGCCGACCCGGAGTTTTACCGCACACAAGGCGAGCAGGCCGCGCAGGTGCAAAAGCGCCTCGCCGCGCTGGAAGCGGAACTGGAAACCGCGCTGGCGCGCTGGGAGGCGCTGGAAACCCGCGCCAGCGCCAGCGCGAAATAACTTCACACGCAGCGCGCAGACGCGCCCATTGCAGAACGCAGGGAAAACCATCGCGCCCGCGCCGTTTCCGTCGTCGCCATCGGTTTTTTTCGTCGATGCCCCATCCGCCGCGCCCGTTCCGTGCGCCCTACAGGAGCGCGGGCATCTTGCCCGCATGGTTGTGCGAGCAAGCCGCCCGTAGGGGCAAAAAATTTTTTGCCCCGCGTCGTTTCCGTCGCCGCTATCGGTTTTTCATGCGCGCCGAGCCGCCCGTGCTCCCATAAAAAAAGCGCCCCTTTTGGGGCGCTTTGTGTTGGGGGTGTGAGGAATATCAGAAGCGGTTCGCCCGCCGCCGAGCCGCCCACGTCCCTCCCTCAGTCGGCTACGCCGACAGCTCCCTCGGAGAGGGAGCCTAAGAAGCCTCCCTCCCGGAGGGAGGTGGCACCGCCGAAGGCGGTGACGGAGGGAGTGTTTGCGCCCGCGCTCCATAAAAAAAGCGCCCCTTTCGGGGCGCTTTGTGTTGGGGGTGTGAGGAGGGACATTAAAAACGGTATTGCACTTCCACATTCGCACTCGCGCCCTTGCGTTTGCCCGCGTAGCCGGTTACGCCTACGTTGGTGTTGAGGTTGCGCTTGGGCTGGAAGGAAAGACCGGCGTCGAGGACTGCCGTGTCGCCTTTCACCGTCGGCGCGGGCACGTCCAGCGAGTAGGCGGTGGCGCGGGCGGTGCCGTCGAATTCGCGCTCCCACGCCGCGCCCGCATACGCTTGGGTTTGGTTGCTGACCGCCCACGTACCTTTCGCACCGAGGCGGCTGCGCGAACTCTTCATGGCGTCGAAGTGGTACGGGTCAAGGGCGACGTTCGTGTCTTTGCCGTCTACATGCGTGTAGAGGTATTGACCGTAGACTTCCACTTGCGTGGTGTCGTTCGTCTGCCAGCGGTAGCCCGCTCCGGCGTGTGCGCCCATGTAGGGCGTGCGCAGGTTGTACTGCGCACGCGCGCCGGTGACCGCGTCGCGCAAATCGTCCGTGTGCCAGTTGTTGCGAATGGAACCGGCGTGCAGCGAGCCTTCGACAAACGGCGCGCCGTTGCCGCTGCCCGCAAGCGTCGCTTTCGCCATCACGCCTGCGCCGTAGTAGCTGGAATCGCCTTTGCCCTTGACGGTGCCGGTGTCAAAGTCGTTATGCGTCTTGAACGTGCCATCGCCGTATTCAAAGAACGCGCCGACCGCCGCCGTGCCGCCGCCCGCAAGCGGAACAACCTTCGCCGCGCCAACGATGGCGGCAGCGCCGCCCACGTTGACGTGCGAGCCGCTCTCGTTCTTCTGGCCGTAGCCGGTAACTTGCGCGAAGGCGGCGGCGTCTCCGCCCGCGCCGTTCGTGCCCGCGCCATTGCCGCCGTTGAAGTTCGGCGCACCGCCGCCGGTGCCTTGCGGCAGGTTGCTGGTGATGCGCGCGACTTGGTCGCTGGCGAGATTCAGCGCGCCGAGTGCCGCCACGCGGCCTTCGGGGATGGCCTTGGTTTGCGGGTTAATGCGCCCGGGCGTCGGATTCGGGTTGACCGGATTATTCGGATTCACCGGATTATTCGGGTTCACCGGATTGACCGGATTATTCGGGTCAGGATTCACCGGATTATTCGGGTCAGGATTCGCCGGATTG
>JAFZMK010000159.1 GCA_017553285.1 Rhodocyclaceae bacterium | reverse complement strand
TTGTCCGCTACCGACAGGGCGGTGTAGCCGCTGGTGTCGCAGGCATCAATGTCCGCCCCCGCGTCCAGCAAGGCTTGCACGGCGGGCAGCAGGGTGGCATGGGCGGCGGCAAAGCGCAGCGCCGTCTCGCCTTCCAGATTGACCGCGCGGGCATCGGCGCCATGTTGCAGCAGCAGGGGGACGTTTTCTGCGCCAAAACAGGAAGACTGCGCCGCGTACATCAGCGCCGTCATGCCGAAATCATCCGCCGCATTCACTTGCGCACCAGCTTCCAGCAGCAGTTGCAGCGTGGCGGCGCGGCCATTTTGGGCGGCATACATCAGCGCCGTCATGCCGTTGTGGTCGGCAAGATGAATATCCGCACCGGCTTTCAGCAAGGCGGCGGGAACGCTGCGGGCGTATTCCTGCCCGCGCCCGGTACCGGCGGCACAGGCGTAGAGCAGCGGCGACCAGCCTTCGGCATTGCGGGCGTTGATGTGCGCGCCAGCAGCCAGCAGGCGTTGCACGGCGGCGAGGTTGCCCCACTTTACGGCATGAAAGAGGGGCGTTTGACCGTCGTTATCCGCCGCATGAACATCCGCGCCGTGGGCAAGCAGGCAATCGAGGACGGCGATTTTGTCCGCATTGCTGACGGCATAGCGCAAGGCGGTGCGACCCTTGCGGTCGGCGGCGTTCACCGTCGCGCCGTGTTCGATGAGCCGTTGCACCGCTGGCAACACGTTTTTTTCCGCCGCCAGCATCAAGGCGGTAAGACCTTCCTTGTCGGCGGCATCCGGCGACACGCCTTGTGCGAACCATTCCAGCATCGCGGCGGTATCGCCTTTTTTCACGGCGGCAAAAAGCAGTTTTTCGTTTTTGGTCATGGTGCAGCCCCGGCAAAGCAAGGCTTTGCATTGTACCGACCGGCGCGCTGAACCGTGGCGGCGCAGGCGGCATACAATGCGCCCTGCGGCGATGCTGCGCCGCAGCACAAGACAACAGAAGAAAGGCTTCGCAACATGAGCAGCACGGAACTTGCCGCCAGAATCGTCGAAATCCTGTTTCCGCTTTTCGCCATTACCACGCTAGGCTTCGCCGCCGGCAAACGGATGCGTCCCGACCTCAGCCATGCCAACCGCCTTGCCATGGACGTTTTCACGCCCTCGCTGACCTTCGCCGCGCTGGCCGGGCACGAGTTTCACCTGCTCTCTTATCTGCCCCTGCTGGCCGCCTGTTTTCTCTACCTCATCCTTGCCGCGTTGAGCGGGCTGGCGCTGGCGAAGCTCGGCAACTGGCAGGTGCGCACCGTGCTGCCGCCGATGACCTTCAACAACAGCGCCAACCTTGGCTTGCCGCTGGCGGTGTTTGCGTTTGGCGAACAGGCGCTTGCTCCGGCGGTGGTGCTGTTCATCCTCACCAGTCTCGTCCACTTTTCTTTCGGCGCCTGGCTGCTGGACCGCAACATCCGCCTGCGCGCCCTCTGGCGCGTGCCTACCGTGTTTGCCGCCTTGTTGGGCGTGCTCGTCAGCGTGCTGGAAATTCCTGTCTGGACGCCGCTGATGACCGCCATCAAGATGTTGGGCGACGTGGCGATTCCCATGATGCTGTTCGCCCTCGGCGTGCGCATTGCGCAATCGAAAATCGACTCCCTGCGGCTTGGTCTCATTGTTGCCGTCGCCCGCCCCGTCTCCGGCATGTTCATCGCCTGGGCGCTTGCCCGCCTGCTGCGCCTGCCGCCTGAGCAGGCCGCGCTGATTCTGGTCTATGGCAGCCTGCCGCCCGCCGTGCTCAATTTCATGTTTGCCGAACGTTATCGGCAGGAACCCGAAAAAGTCGCTTCCATCGTGCTGGTCGGCAACATGGCCGCCTTGTTCAGCCTGCCCGTGGCGCTGGCGCTGGTGTTGTAGCCGCTGCGCGCGGGTGCGCTTACGGATTGGGTTTGCGGCGAATCCAGTTGTGCAGCAACACGGTGCCGTCGGGCAAGGTTTCTTCTTGCTGGCAGAGCAACTGGTGACCCGTCTGGCGGGTGAAGGCGACGAGGTCTTCGCGCGTGGCAGGGGGCGTGGTGACTTTGAGGATGCTGGCGGGCGCCATCGCTGCCAGTGCTTTTTTTGTCCGCAGCAAGGGCAAGGGGCAGGAAAGCGCGCGCACGTCCAGCGTCTGGTCGTGCTGGTCGGGCGGGATGTTGCGGACGGCGTTGTCATCGGGGGGCATGGTGCGTGCCTCAATGCGTGTGGCCGCTGGCGCGGCGGTTTTCCTGGTCGGATTGTTTGAGTTCGCGCAGGCGGGCGTCGATGGACGATTGTTCGTAAAAATCGCCGTTGCCCGTTTTGCGCGCCAGTTCCAGTTGTTCAATGGCCTGCGGCAACGCGCCTTTGAG
>JAFZMK010000158.1 GCA_017553285.1 Rhodocyclaceae bacterium | reverse complement strand
TGTCCCCTGAAATATGAGGCAATCGCGGATACCGGCAACACTGCCAACGAACAGCCCCGCTTCATCATCAAAGCTGATGGGGCCGGCGCTATACCCTTTGTATTCGAGGCTCATGGCGTCACTCCAATGTTTTGCAGAAAATCGCGCACTTGCCGCACCGCATCCTTGCACAACTCGTTGCCCGGGTGCGGCGCGTGCAGCATGATGGTGAGGCGTTCTGCACTGTGGATGAACTTCACACGCGAACCGCGCCCTTGCTGCATTTTGAAGCCGAGAGATTCTAGAAGGCTTTTTACGAGGCTGAACTTCACAGGCTTGGTCGGCGTGCGGAAAAGCGCTGCCAGCGTTGTAGCGTCTTGTTTCGGGAGCGCGTCTGCGTATTTCATGCGTGTCATGATAGCGCATGATAGCATGGTGATAGCATGTCCGTCCGTCTAGACACACTCCATCGTCGGCAACCTAAGCCGGCGATGAAATGTATCTGCGACGAGTATCAACTCTTTCCCGCCTCGCCAGATCCTCGCAGCGGGAACATCGCCAGCACCTGCTGCGCCAGCTTTTCCGTGCGCTCATCAATCTGCGCTGCGCTCCAGCCGCTGGCATCCGCCAATTCAGCATTGATGTGCAGCCCGTTGCGGTAGCCCACCGGGTTGCCCTTCTCGTCCTTCAAATCGCGCTTGTATAAAAAGCCCTTATTGCTCAGATTGCCGTTGTATGCCGTCAGCGTCAGGTTCCCCAGCTTGTGCACATGGCTTTCCAGCAGTGCCTGCGCGCGATCTTTGTCGCCGTCCGCCATCATCTTCACCCAGTCATCGGGCACAGCTTTGCCCTGCGGGAAGATGTGCTCGATAGACCACACATAGCCTTCCTTCCCCTTTGTGCTGCGCGCCCACAAATCCTGCCACGTCTCGCGCGTCATGCCCTTTTCTGCCAGTGCGCACAGGATGAAGCGCGCCAAATCCACGTTGTCCTCATAAATCGGCCCGCGCAGCCGTGCCAGAAACGCCGCATCGTCCTGCACATCCTTCGCCTGCGCCAGGCTGTCTGCCAACTCCTTCACCAGCGCCGCCCCGCGCTGCGCATTGCGGGCATCAATGCCGTCCAGCAGCCCCATGAAAATGCGCGGCAAATCGCGCGTGGAAGGCAAGTCGCACAAATTGCGCCGTACAAAAAAGCCCACCAGTCGCTGCACCAGTTTCGCTACATCCGCATTCTTCAGTTGAAGCTCCTGCTGACGTTCAAGCAGCGGCAGCAGCAGCATGTACGACGGTCTGCCCTGCACATGTCCCAGCGCCACCAGTGCCTGCGCCAATTCATCATCGCCTGACGGATTCAGCAGCCGCGCATAGTGCTGCCCCGCCGCGCACAAGCCATCCAGAAAACGCTTCGCCTCCTGCCCATTCTTGCCAATCAGCCGCTCATACGCTGGCATCAGATTCGTGCGTGTCACCAGCGGCGGTAGTCGATCCATACCTGGCTGCTGGCGCAACTGCTGTGAATGCGCGTTGTAGTAGTGGCGGAAAAAGCGCTCTTGCATTGCGTAATCCTCGCCCAGCCCTTTGAGCAACCCCTCCCACTGCTGCGCCGCTGCGTTCAGTGCCTCATCCTGCTCGCCAAGCTGCGCCAGCAACTTGTTTTTCAACAAATCCACCGCCGTCAGCGGCAGTCCACGGTTATTGAGCGACTCAAACAGCGTATACGCCTCCGCGTAATTGCCCACCTCAATCTTCACCAGCACCGCATCCTTCACCTTCCCAAGAAAGGCGAGCAGATTCGCCGCATCCATGCCCTGCAACTTCTTGCAGAAAAACTCATACCCGCGCCATAGCCTGCGCCGTCGGTCGGCACGCTCATCCACTACCGCAGGCAACACACCCGCCTCGCCCAGCAGCACGCGGAAATCCACATCATTGCCGCCCTGCCGTTGCAGTTCCAGCCGCTGCGCCTTGCTCTGCTTGGAGAGCAGGCAATAGCGCAAATTCGCCCGCTCCACCACGCCATCCTCATCCAGCGTCTGCGTCTTAGCTTGCTCGCCCAGCGCCGCATACAGCGCAGCCATCAGCAGCGATAGCGTCGCCATGCGCTGCTGTCCATCCACCAACTCCAGCCGTGGCGTAAACGTATCCTTCGTCTGATTGATACAGATAATGGAGCCGAGAAAATACCCTTGCGCATTCTCTGCAATATCCTCAAAAAACCGCTCCCACTGCACCTTGCCCCAAGCATATTCACGCTGATAGCGCGGAATGTAGTAGCTCACGCGCGTATCAGGGGACAGCAACTCATGTACGTGGTAACTTTTTGCCGAATTAATCATGTCGCACACTCCTCGGCGTCGCCGCGCCGGTTTTCAAAATACAAAAAATGCTACCCAGCGCACGCCGGGCGGCATTGCACTCAAAACTGTTCAAGGTTTTGCATATCCACCAGCGGCGGTGCGGGCAGGCGTTTTGCAAACGTGCAGCCAGCCCAAAGCGCCATGCAGCCATACACCACAACAGAAACCAGCCCGCAGATGATGCCGATACTCCAGAACAAATTCTCCTCCCAAATCTTCCAGTAAGAAAGAAGGTAGATCGCCAGGCCAAGCGTGCAGTACGTCAGCAGCGCCATGCGTGCCGCACGCGAGCGCACGGACGCCGTCTTGAACGCCTCCCATCGCTGTTGCGGCAGTCGGGCAAGCTCCTCATATTCGCTTTGGTAGCGCCCGGTCAGGGCATCCGCCTCCTTCAGCGCCGCCGCAATTTCCTTGCCCGCGCTGCTGCGGCGGCTGAAACTGCCATCCTGGTTTCTGGGCAGCCCAAGCTGCTTGCCACGCGCCAGCGCAACCGCCACATTCTGCTGCGCATGTGCCAGCGTCTCATGCAGTGCTGCAAAGCGGGTTTTCTCGGCGTCATCCAGCCAAAAAGCGCCCGTGCCCTTGGACAACGCATCCTGCTGCCGGTTCCAGTAATAGCAAACCATGCCCAGGAAAACCAGCGGCACTGCCACAATTACCGCGATGAGCGCCAAGAACAAACAACCGGGGACGCTACTGTCGCCATCCTTCTTCTTCCTTCGTGCCATGAACTCCCCCTGCGTTGCAAGCCCTGCCATCCCGCCTTCACGCCGCCGTTACTGCGGCGTCTGCGGCGTCTGCGGTTCTTGCGACGCCTGCGGTGCTTGCGGTATCTGCGGCACTTGCGGCAGCACGCGGCTCAGCGCATCCTTGCCCAACTGGTGCGCATCATCCGCCAGTTTGTTATAGCCCTCCAGCAGATCGTCGTACAACTGCGCCTTGCCCTCCGCGTCCGTCGGCAGGTTCAGGTGTTTGTAGCCATGCAGTGGAATCAGGTTGTATGAAATCACCCGCTTGCGCGGCTTTATGCGCAGCAGGGTTTTGGTGCGCTTGTCCTTGCTGTGCGCCACATGCACAAATATCACCTTGGGGTTATAGCTGTACGTCACCCAATCGCCAAACAGCGCCTGCATCCCTGCGCGCCACGCGCGCACCATATTCAGGCTGTCTGTCGACACCCCATCGGCTTCTCTCTGGCGGTAAAACTCCTCCTCGCTCGCCAGCCGCACGCGCTCACGGCTCTTGGCCTCCTGCCGCGCAGACGACACAGCCGCCGCCTCGCTCGCCACCGTCGCCACTGCCGCCATGCCCAGCACCCGCTCCATCACCTCCTCCAAATCTTCGTCCTCGGGCACGTTGTCGGCAATCAGTTGCAGCAGGCGCGACACCGAAAACACCCGCGAGCCAAGCCAGGCGTTCCCCTGTCCCGCGCGGTAAATCAGCTTTTGCCACTCCTGCTCAAACTCCTCATAGGGGGCGATATTCTCCAGTTCCTCCTCACTCAGCTCCGGCAGCCGCAAGCTGCGCGCCAGTGGCTTGTCCCACTGCGTAAAGCCCGGCTCCATCAGCAGCATGTTGTAGATGCTCGGATAGGCAATCTGCACACACACTGTGCCAAACGAAAGCAGCCGCTCGCGCGCCGTCAGCGCCTCGCCGTCCCCGGCCTCGCTCTGCATGATGCTGATAAGCGAAAGCGTATTGATCAGGCGCTTGACCGAGCGCGGATTGGCGCCCGTTGACAGTTTCACCATCTGCGTCAGCACCTCAATGAGCGGCGCATCGCCCTCTTGCTCTTGCAGATCCTGCGGCGAGTAATAGCCACTCTCTTCCAGCTCTTGCGGCGTGTAATAACCAATCTTTTTCAGCGCCTCCGCCAGATACTTCTCAATCTGATAACTCCGCACCGGCATCGTAAACGGCAACTGAATCAGCTTGTCAAAGAACGAGCGGAACTCGCGCTCATTGCTGCTCGTCAGCGGCCCGAACTTCGGCACCAGCCCTTTCACCACCACGTCATAATCAATCGCCAGAACAAACACGCAGTGATCCACCTCAAACAGATTCTTGAGCAATTCCAGAATCTGCACCGCCACCGGCGGGTCAAGGCGGTCAAGGTCATCAATGAAAAACAGAAAACCGCGCTTTGCCGCCCCCGTCTCCTCGTCAGCCCTCAGACACTCCTTGATGGCGCCAGCCAGCTTCTCGCGGAACTCCACCACCTCCGAGCGCGTCTTGCTGGAAGAAACCAGCACATCCACCGCTGAGGCAGACACCCCCGCCGTGACTGCCGCCGCTTTCGCCCCCACCAGCGCCAGCCGCCCCAGCATCCCTTTGACAGCATCCAGCGTATTCTCCAGCCTGGATTGATGGCGGCGCTGAAGAATGGACAGCACCTCATGCGTAATGCCCGAAATCACATGCAGCAGCACATCCTCTGGCGAGCGCATCAGCGAATACTGCCACGTATTCACCCAAATCCCGTAAAACGGCTTGTCCTTGTCCGTATCGTCGCCGCTCTCCGCATCCTCACACAGCGCATGGCGCACCTGATTCATCAGCGAAGTCTTGCCGCTGCCCCATTCGCCCTGAATGGCGAGCGTCGTCGGCATCTGCGCCGTGCCAATAAAGCGCACCAGCGCGCGGATGGATTTTTCCACCCCAAGCAAATCCTTGGAACCCGCCGCACGCGGCGTATCAATTACGTTGGAATACTGCATCATTGCTCCTTTGCTGTTGCACTGGTTGATTCACTCGCCTTGCCGCTCCGTTTCAGCGCCTTGCCGCGCGGCTGGTAATGCTCCATTTTCCGCTCTCTCACGCACAAGGTGTCATTCCTGCTTCCACCGTGAGCCACAATCAGGATTTTCTCTTTTACGAAACCACGCATCTCCCCCATTCCGTTTGTGCCCCATCCGAACGAAAGAACAACACCGCCAACTTTTGTGATTCTCGCCACTTCATCCTTGCACTTCGCCCAGTACACCATGTTCCCAACACCCGGCTTGAGTTTTTCCTTGCCGAATGACTTGTACATCTGCACTGCCTGATTGAGCGAATACGGCGGGTCGTAAAGAACAAGGTCAGCTTCCTCTTCGCTACGCTCCTTGAGAAATTCAAGCGCGTCCATGTGATAGTCAGTGCTGAACTTCGGATTCAAATCGTTCGTTACTGTTCCGTACCTGCTGTCGTTTGCGAACGGTTCAATAATCACACCGCCAGCGCACACGTCAACTTCTTGCACGGCTTCCTCAACGAATTCCCTGATCGGGCGTATTTTGAACGTCCTGCCGTTCGCCATTGCCCATTTTCTTGTGATGATAACCATAGTCTCCTGAATCTTCTGAAAAGCCGTGACAAAGCATCCGTTTCGTGTCTTGCTGCCCCGCCGGACTGCGCGCCCGGCGGGGAGTAGTTAGTCATGCGGCGGATGGATCAATTCTCGTCTTCATCAAATCCAGAATCTTCATCATAAAATCCAGAATCATCGTCGTCATCTGCACCAGCGGCAAGCAGCAGTTCAATGACTTTCTGGCTATCGTCATCATCACATTCTCTGGCGTACATAAGCGCCGTTTGACCATTACTGTCCCGGGCATTCACTTCGGCGCCTGCGGCAAGCAGCACTTTGACAGTCTCGGCGATCGTTTCGCGGAAATTTTCATTGCCACCAGACGCATACATAAGTGCTGTTTGACCATAGTTATTTTCGATATTCACATCCGCGCCAGCGGCAATCAGCAGTTTTGCTTGTTCGGCTTGCGCATACATGAGCGCCGTTCTGCCTTCGTCATCTTGGGCGTTCACATCCGCGCCGGCAGCGAGCATTTCTTTGGTGACTTCGACAGGACAATCATAAACCCGAAACATAAGCGGTGTTTGGTCAAATTCATCTCTGGCATTCACATCGTTGCCAGCGGCAAGCAAGCGTTTTACATCACTGGCACTGCAAGCGTAAAAAATCTCTGTCCTGCCTGCGTCATCAACATTCATGGTTTCGTCACTCATGGCAATTTCCTTTGTGTGCTGTGGTTGGAAAACTGAAAATCAGAAAACCGGCGCAAAAAAATCCCCACGCCGCAGGTGCGGGCGTGGGGATGGGTGTTGTGTTCCGGTGCGGCAAGCGCGGCAGGCGCTTGCGTCAGGGCGTGCGGTGCTTGTGCTACACGGTTACGCGGGGGGGGGGGGGGTATGTGCGCAGGCGCGCAAGCGCGCAGGCGGCTGTTTATGCCAGCCGCTGCGCGTGCTGTTCCGTGCCAGTCCAGCCCGCGTGCGGTGCGGAGCCAGAGCGTTGCGGGGGACGTTGGTTTGCGTCATGGTGCGTCTTGCTGAAAGGATGGGGGCTGGCGGTGTTTGCGGCGGGGGGTAATTGTGCGACAAGTGCGCGCGCCATTGCAAGCCTGCAACACTGCGAGGCCGTGGCGGGGGAATGTTGAGGAAACCGCCCATGATTGGCACGGTAGCTGGTTACAATTTGTTTGCTCCTGTTTGAATGCGGCTTTTTCCGTCATGGAAGGCATGTATTGGTTGTTCCTGTTGTTTGGCGTGATGCTGTTTGCCAGCGTGCTGGCGAGCAGAATTTCTGCACGTTTCGGGATGCCGCTGTTGTTGCTGTTCATCATGTTGGGGATGCTGGCGGGCGAAGAGGGGCTGTTGGGCATTCAGTTCAATGACGTGGATATGGCGATGAAAATCGCCAACGGTGCGCTGGCGATTATTTTGCTCGATGGTGGTTTGCGCACCGAGGCGTCCACGCTGTACGTGGCGGGTAAACCGGCGGCGGTGCTGGCAAGCTGGGGGGTGCTGGCGACTACGCTGGTGCTGGGGCTGTTTGCCGCCTGGCTGTTTTCCGTGGATTGGGAAATCGGGATGTTGCTGGCGGCCATTGTGGGTTCCACCGATGCGGCGGCGGTGTTTTCGTTGCTGCGCAGCAGCGGCGTGCGCTTGAATGAGCGCGTGCAGTCGACGCTGGAAATCGAATCGGGGGCGAATGACCCGATGGCGATGATTTTGGTGCTGGCGCTGATTGAGGTCTATCAGAACAAGGGGCAGGGCGATGGGTGGGGTTATCTGCTGATGGCGTTCCGGCAAATTGGCGTGGGCGCGGTAATCGGACTGCTCGGCGGGCTGTGGATGTCGAAGATGCTCAAACGGCTGCGGCTGGCGGAAGGTTTGTATGCGATGCTGGTGGTCTCGGGCGGGCTGATGGTCTATGCCTTCACCAGCCTGTTGCAGGGCAGCGGCATTCTCGCCGTCTATCTGGCCGGTATCGTTATCGGCAACCGCCGCAGCCATGCCATTGAGCATGTGCTGCACGTGATGGACGGGCTGGCGTGGTTGTCGCAAGCGGGGCTGTTTGTGGTGTTGGGGCTGTTGGTCAATCCGACGATGCTGGCGGTGCACCCGACCGAGTCGCTGGCGCTGGCGCTGGTGCTGATGCTGGTGGCGCGCCCGTTTGCGGTGTTTTCCAGCCTGCTGTTTTTCCGTTTTCGCTGGCGCGAGATGCTCTTTATTTCGTGGGTGGGACTGCGCGGCGCGGTGCCTGTGGTGTTGGCGATGTATCCGCTGATGATGAATGTGGAGCGCGGGCCGGCGATGGTGCTTTTTGAAGTGGCGTTTTCGGTGGTGGTGCTCTCGCTGCTGTTGCAGGGTTCGACGATTGCCCGCGTTGCCCGCTGGCTGGGCATGGTGGTGCCGCCCAAGCCCGGGCCGCTGGACCGGCGCGAAATCTGGATGAACCCGCGCACGGCGCTGGAATTGGTGCAGTATCAGGTGGGCGCGAATGCGCGCGCGGTCGACCATTACCCGGAAGCCTTCGTGCGGCAGGAAACCGGCGACGGCGTCTATTTTGCCGCTGCGCTGCGCGGCGACAAGATGCTGGGGCGCACGCAAAAATTGCAGGCGGGCGATTACATCTGGCTGATTACGCCAGAGAGCGCGATTGCTTCGCTCACGCCCGCTTTTGCCGCCAACGATGCCGAAGAAATGGCGCAAACGGCGGCCTTCTTCGGCGAATTTACGCTGGATGCCGTGCATGGCGTGGGGTCGGTGGCAGACGTGTACGGTCTGCAACTGGAAGAGGGCGAGCGCGATTTGGCGCTGGCAGAGTTTTTTGTGCGCCGTCTGGGTCGCCCGCCGGTGGAAGGCGACCGCATCAGCGTGGGTGTCTTCGAGATGACCGCGCGCGCGGTCGAGCGCGGCCAGGTCGCACGGGTGGGCTTGAAGTTTTCAGAGCGCTGAAGCCGGCAGCGCGTGCAGCGCGTGGCGGTATTCGCGGGCGTGGGCGAGGTAGGTATCGGCGCTTTGCTTGAGGCGCGCGACTTCTTCGTCGGTAAGCGTGCGGATGATGCGCCCGGGCGTGCCGACCACCAGCGAACGCGGCGGAATGACCTTGCCTTCGGCAATCAGCGTTTTCGCGCCGATGACGCAGTATTCACCGATTTCGCAGCGATTGAGCAACACCGCATTGATGCCGATGAGCGAATAATCGCCCACCGTGCAGCCGTGCAGCATCGCCATGTGGCCGACGGTGACGCCGCGCCCGAGGGTGAGCGGCACGCCTTCGTCGGTATGCAGGATGGAACCATCCTGAATGTTGGTGTCGTCGCCGATGTGAATCGGGTCGTTATCGCCGCGCAGCACGGCGTTGAACCAGATGCTCACGCGCGCGCCGGCATGTACCCGCCCGATTACCGTCGCGTTGTCTGCAATCCAGCAATCGGGGCCGAAGTGAGGGCGCTCATCGCCCAGTGCGTACAGGGTCATGTCAATTGGTTGGGGGAAGGAAAAGCGTAAGGGTAACGGAAAGCGCGCGCGGCAAACGCAAAATTTCGTTACGCGCCAACTGTTATGTAGCGCACGGACGACGGCGGACGCCCTTGCTACAATCGCCTCACTTTCGCAACCCGGGCGGTTATCGTAAGAGCCGGACACCGATGTACAAAATCGACTATCCCGATGCACACGAGCATTCGCTGGCGCGGGCGTTGTTGTGGCTGGGCGTGGTTGTGCTGGGGGGCGCGGTGCTGGTGCTGGCGTACTGGCTGCTTGCGGCGCGCCCGACGCTGGAAACGGACGATGCCCGCGTGCGCGGCGCGCTGGTGTGGGTGAGCGCGCAAACGCAAGGCGAGATTGCCCGCGTGCTCGTCGAAGAAGGGCAGCGGGTCGAAGCCGGGCAAGTGCTGCTGGAACTGGACCCCGTCGCGCAACAGATGGAACTCGAAGACGCGCGCAGCGCGCTGGCCGCCGCCGTGCGTCAGGCGCGCAGCGTGCAGCGCGCCGCGCAGGTGAGCGAAGACGACCTCGCCGCCCGCCGCGCGACGGTGGAACAAATGCGCAAAAACCTCGCTCGCCGCAGCGAACTGGCGCGCACCGGCGCGGTCTCTGCCCGCGAACTGGCGCAGGCGCGCGGCGCGCTCGCCAGCGCACAAGCCGCGCTGGAAGCCAGTCTTGCTGCCGAAGCGGGCGTGCGCTCGCAGCTCATCGACCGCGCCACGCTGCTGGAAACACCGCCGGTCGCCCGCGCCGCCGCCCGCCTGCGCACCGCCTTCCTCGCCCATCGGCGCACGCAGGTACGCGCGCCGATTTCCGGCTACATCGCCGCGAACAACGCACACGCAGGCGAGCGCGTCGCAGCGGGTGACGTGCTGCTGTCCGTGGCGGCGCTGAACACCGCATGGGTGGAGGCGCGCTTTCCGGAAAACCAGCTCGCCCGCCTGTACCGAGGGCAGGGCGCGGAACTGGTCTCGGAACTGTACGGGTCAGACGTGATTTTTCACGGCAAACTCGCCCGCCTCGGCGCGGTCACGGAAGAGACCCTGCGCGCCGCAGACGAAGAAAATGGCGCAGAACACTGGCAACGCCGCGCCGCGCGCGTGCCGGTGCGCATTGAACTGGACGCACAAGAACTCGCCGCGCACCCGCTGCTGCTCGGCCTGCGCATGAGCGTGCGCGTAAATACGCACGACACCGGCAGCGGCGAAGCCCTGACGCTGGATGCCGACGCGCCAGACGTGACGCGCAGCCTGGAAGCCCCGCACGAGACCCTGCTGCAAGAAGCCGCCGACGAAGTCGAGCGCGTCCTGCGCGCACACCTGGGCGAGGAACCGGGCGAAGAGTGATGGGCGCGCTGGTGCGTATCGGGGCGAAGAAGAGGAAAGCGCGCCGCGTTCAGCGCCGCCCGTGAAATGGGCGCGCCAAGTCCGGGAATTTTGCCAGCAGCTCCTTGTCCTGCGTGTACAGGGGGCAGTTCAATTCCTGCGCCAGCGCTACGAATTGCGCGTCATAGCCGGTAATGCCGTATTGCGCCACGAGCGCAAACACGTTTTCTGCCGCAGGCTCGCGCTCGTATGCCCGCAGCGACCCGGACAGCGCCGCAAACATGGCGCGTGCTGCCGCCACAGGCAAACCCCGGGTTTTGATCAAGGTCGCCAGAATGTTCGCCACTTCATAGCGCCAAAGGCGCGGCACATACCATTCGTCATCCTGCGAGCGCAGGCTTCTGGCCGATTCTGTCGCCGCGCTGGTGAGCACGCAGGAGGCGATCAGATTGGAATCAGCAACAATCATTTGCGCCCCGCTTTCTTCGCTGCGTCGATTTCCGCAAGGCTTAAATCCGCGCCGGATAGGTGCAGCGGCTCAGGGAAAGCAGGTGCAGCCTCGGTCATGTTTTCCATACACCATTCCAGACAATAAATCGCCTGTTGGGTCATGGAACGACGGCTTTCCGTCGCCGTATGCTTCAACCAGTCGTGCACACGCGGAGGTGCATTTTTAATCAGAATCGCCGTCATGGGGTTTCTCTGCTATCCAATAGGTTTCAAAATGCTACCATTATACTATACCGCCACCCGGCAGTGCCGCCTTGGTGCACAATCCGCATTGCGTGAACTTGCGCGAATTTCCGGAGGCGAAAACATGAAACGGTTTTGCAAATTTTTGGCGGCGTGCCTGCTGCTGGGCGCGTGGATGGCGCCGGGGTATGCGCTGACGGATGAGGAGGCGCGGGAACTTTACGATCAAGCCGAGGGCAGCGATGCGCAAGCCTTGAAAGCATTGGAGCAAGCTGCTGAGCAAGGGGATGCAGCGGCGCAGTTTTTCTTGGGTGGACTGTATTCCATGGGTCGAGGCATACGGCAAGACTACGCGCAGACGCGGTATTGGTGGGAAAAAGCCGCCGCGCAGGGTCATGCGCTGGCGCAGGGCAATTTGAGCGCGGAGTTCAGCAGGCTGTATTGCGACGGTGAAGGCGTGCAAAACTACGCGCAGGCACGAGCGCTACGCGAAGAGGATGCAGAGGAACTTTTCATCCAGGCTGCGAAAGGCGATGCCTGCGCCTTGAAAACATTGGAGCAAGCCGCCGAGCAAGGCAATGCCGCAGCGCAGTTCTGGTTGGGCGGGCTGTATCTCACAGGGCAGGGCGTACCGCAAGACGATGCGCAGGGCTGGGCGTGGCGCGAGAAGGCCGCCGCGCAGGGACATGTGCGGGCACAGTTCGGGATGGGTGCCCGGTATTTCGATGGTGAGGGCGTGCCGCAAGATTACGGGCAGGCACGAAGCTGGTGGGAAAAAGCCGCCGCGCAGGGACATGCGATGGCGCAGTCCGCGCTGGGCGACCTGTATTACGACGGCAAAGGCGTGCGGCAAGATTATGCGCAGGCACGCTATTGGTGGGAGAAAGCGGGCGAGCAGGATAATTGGTGGGCGCTGTACAACCTGGGGGCGCTCTATGAGAACGGCCAAGGTGTGCCGCAAGACAAGCGCGCGGCGAAGGCGTGGTATGGCAAAGCGTGTGCGGTGTTGGAACTGCCGGGGTCGCCCGGGTGCAAGTATGGCAAGGCGTGCAAGACGCAGCATTCGTCAGGATGCGAGGAATACCGGCGGCTGGACAAGGCGGGGGAGTAGCAAGGCTGCACGGGCGGGGTGATTCGCTGGGCAGGACATAATGACAACCGGTTGCCGATTTGGTAAACTGGTTGTCATCTTGCTTTGAGGACATTCCATGCTTGAAACCGCGCCGGATCGCAGTCAGGCGGTCTCTGATCTTACCTTGCAAATTTTCCAGCTCAACAGCCAGCTTTTGGCTTGGGGCGACCGCTTCGTTGCCCCCGATGAGCTAACCAGTGCGCGCTGGCAGATGCTGGGCGCCATTGCCCTGGCGGGCGCGCCACAAACGGCACCGCAAATTGCTGCACGCATGGGCACCACGCGCCAAGGGGCGCAAAAGCAAATCCGGCTGTTGCTTGAGGATGGTCTGCTGGCTGCGCATGAGAACGCTGCGCATATGCGTTCGCCGCTGTACGGTTTGACGCCACAGGGCGCGGCGGTCTATGAGCGTGTGCGCGCCCGCTGGCAGGCGCAGGCTGCCGCTTGGGGGGCGGAATTGAGCGTGCGGGACTGGCAAGCTGCCGCGCGCGTGTTGCGGCATCTGTCCGCAGAAATTGCCGCACAGGAGCAATGAACATGCCGCGCCATATCATCCGCCGTATCCACGGCATTGCAGCCTTCATCGCCCTGATGTGTATCGTCACGTTCTGGCTTTCCACGGTTATTGTGGAGATGTTTTTTTCGTACCACGCCGTGGCGGCGCTAAAACTGGGCATTCTGTACGCTTTTGCGGTACTGGTTCCCGCCATCATGGCAACGGGCGCGACCGGCATGAAACTGGGCGGCAAAAGCAGCACTCCGTCCATCGCTGCCAAGCGCAAGCGGATGCCTTTCATTGCGGCAAATGGTTTGCTGGTGCTCATTCCCTGCGCGGTTTTCTTGAGCCAGCGTGCCAGCGCCGGGGTGTTTGACGACGTGTTTTATGCGGTGCAGGCGCTGGAACTGCTGGCAGGCGCGGTGAATATTACGCTTATGACGCGGAGCATCCGTGACGGGCTTGGTGCACGCCCTTAGCGCGCGGGCTGTTGCAGGCGGGTGAGGTAGGCGTGGGCGTCGGGGGCGGTGCCGGTGCGTTGGGCGGTGTGCAGGGTCTCAGCGAGGGCTTCGAGGGCGATGTGCAGGGCGTCGTGGCGGTCCATGCGGGCGGCGAGGCTTTGCAGGGCGGCGCGGATGCCGGGGGGCTGGTCGATGGAAAGTTGTTCTTCAATCGCCAGATGCAGCGAGAGGTGCAAAAACGGGTTGGGTTGCCCGTCTTCGACGGAAAAATCACGTTCCAGCACGCCTGCTTGCGAGAGCGTGGCGTGGTATTCGGGATGTTCGGCGATGATGCGGGCGGCGAGTTGTTCCATCGGCATCATCGGCTCGCCGGTGCGCGCTTTGCGCCAGCTTTCCAGAAAAAAATGACGGGCTTGTTCGCGGCTAGGGTCAAACATGGCGGGGGTTCTCTTTTTCCGACCAGCCGCAGCAGTCGAAGACGACGCAGTCGGCGCAGCGGGGGCGGCGGGCGGTGCACACATAGCGTCCGTGCAAAATCAGCCAGTGGTGGGCGTGACGCAGACGCGCGCGCGGCACGCGGCGCATCAGTGCTTGCTCGACGGCGGCAACGTCTTTGCCGGGGGCGAGTCCGGTGCGGTTGGCAAGGCGAAAAATGTGCGTGTCGACGGCAATGACGGGTTCGCCAAACACGGTGTTCAAAATGACGTTGGCGGTTTTGCGCCCGACGCCGGGCAGAGCTTCGAGGGCGGTGCGCTCATGCGGGACTTCGCCGCCGTGCCGTTCGAGCAACTGGCAGGAGAGCGCGCGCACATGCCGCGCCTTGTTGCGGTAGAGGCCAATGGTGCGGATGGTTTCGGCAATTTCGGCTTCCGTGCGCTGCGCCATTTGCGCGGGCGTGGCGGCGAGCCGGAACAGGCGGCGGGTGGCGAGGTTGACGCTTTTGTCGGTGGCCTGCGCGGAGAGGACGACGGCGACCAGCAGTTGATACGGCGTGGCAAATTCCAGTTCGGTGGTCGGCTGCGGGTTGAGCGCGGCCAGCCGTGCGAAGAAGGTTTCGATGTCGGCGCGTTTCATGCGCTTGCGGCGGCGGCTTGCTGCGGCGCGGCTTGCCGGACTTCGGCGCGCGCGCGCAGGGCGTTGTAGCCTGCCACAATCAGGCCGAGCAAAATGAACGCGCCGGGCGGCAGCAGCGCGGGCAGAAAGCCGGGGTAGCCGTCACCAAACAGGCTGAACCCGCGCAGACCGGAGCAAACCATTTCGATGCCCGCAAACAGCGTGCCTGCGCCGATGAGTTCGCGCAGCCCGCCCAACAGTGCCAGCACCCACACCAGCCCCAGCCCCATGGCGAAGGCGTCCAGCGCGGCTTGCGCGGGCGTGTGCTTGGCGGCGAAGGTTTCCACGCGGGCGAGCACGATGCAGTTGGTGGTAATGAGCGGGATGAAAATGCCCAGCACCTTGTGCAGGCCGTAAAACCAGGCGTGCACGATGAGTTCCAGCACCGTCACCAGTCCGGCAATGAGCAGAATGAAAACCGGGATGCGCACCTGCGGCGCAATCCAGCGCCGCACGCTGGCAACTGCGGCGCTGGACAGCACCATGACGAGCATCGTCGCCAGACCGAGACTGGCGGCGTTGACCACGCTGGTGCTCACCGCGAGGATCGGGCACAGGCCGAGAATCTGCACCAGCCCGGGGTTTTGCTGCCAGAGGCCGTTTTTGAGCGTATCGCGCCAGAGGGGAGAGGACGACATGATGGGGGTTCCGCGTGCGTGTGGGGTCAGGCGTTCAGATGGTCCAGATAGCGTTCGGCATCCAGCGCCGCCATGCAGCCGGTGGCCGCCGAGGTGATGGCTTGGCGGTAGGTCTGGTCTTGCACGTCACCGGCGGCAAAGACGCCTTCGATGCTGGTCGCCGTGGCGCCGCCCGTGTGATGGCCGGTGCGGATATAGCCGTTGTCCATTTCCAGTTGCCCCTGGAAAAGTTCGGTGTTGGGCTGGTGGCCGATGGCGATGAATACGCCCGCCACGGTCAGTTCGCGCAGAGCGTCGGTTTTGTGGCGCAGGCGCAGGCCGGTCACCCCGGTGGCATCGCCCAGCACTTCGTCCAGCGTGCAATCGAGCGCCAGTTCAATGCGCCCGTCGGCGACTTTCTGCATCAGTTTGTCGACCATGATTTTTTCGGCGCGGAATTGGTCGCGGCGGTGAATCAGGGTGACTTTCGCGCAGATGTTCGCCAGATACAGCGCCTCTTCCAGCGCCGTATTGCCGCCGCCGACCACCGCCACTTCCTTGCCGCGATAGAAAAAACCGTCGCAGGTGGCGCAGGCGGAAACGCCCCGCCCCTGAAAGGCGGCTTCAGACGGCAAACCCAGATATTTTGCCGAAGCGCCGGTGGCGATAATCAGCGCATCACAGGTATAGACGCCGCTGTCGCCGCTGAGGCGGAAGGGGCGCACGTTCAACTCGGCGGTGTGGATGTGGTCGTAGACCAGTTGCGTGTCAAAGCGTTCGGCATGGCGTTGCAGGCGCGCCATCAAATCCGGCCCCTGCACGCCGTCGGCATCGCCCGGCCAGTTATCGACTTCCGTGGTGGTCATCAACTGCCCGCCCTGCGCCATGCCGGTAATCAGCACCGGCGCGAGATTGGCGCGCGCGGCATAGACGGCGGCGGTATACCCGGCAGGGCCGGAGCCAAGAATCAGCAAACGGGTGTGCTGGGTGGGCAGGGCAGAAGTCATGATGGGGCATCCTTGCGACGGTCGACGGCAAAGCGCGGATTATCGCGTAAATGCGCGCGGGAAGGCTAGGCGATAATCGGGTTGCTGCGATTGTCGCAGTTGGTTTCGGGTGATGGAGGTGTCACAATGGCAGTCGTTGTCGTCGGCGTCTTGTGCTTTCGTGCGGACGCATCTTGAGGATTTATAATGTATTGTTTTTATGAGTTTTTTGCTGGCGGAGGCATGGCTCGTGCAGGGCTGGGGTCACGTTGGCAATGCTTGTTTGCGAATGATTTTGATGCCAAAAAGGCAGCTTGTTATGCCACGAATTGGGGCGATGAGCACCTGTACGTAAACGATGTTGCTGCTTTAACTACGGCAGACTTGCCGGGCGAGGCGGATCTGGCCTGGGCGTCCTTTCCTTGTCAGGATCTTTCGTTGGCGGGCAAAGGGGCGGGTTTGCAAGGTCATCGATCGGGGACATTCTGGTCGTTCTGGCAGCTTGTGAACGCACTTGGCGATGAAGGACGTGCGCCGCGCATAGTGGTGCTGGAAAATGTCTGTGGCGCGCTCAGTTCGCACGGTGGCAAGGATTTCGCCGCGATTGGCACGGCATTGTCGGACGGAGGCTACCGTTTTGGAGCTGTCGTCATTAATGCCATGCACTTCCTGCCTCAGTCGCGTCCGCGCTTGTTCATTATTGGGGTTCATGAATCTGTGCCGATTCCCCGTGAGCTGGTTGTTGGTGGGCCAGAAGAAATGTGGCATCCGCAGGCGCTAGTTGGTGCGTATGGCAAACTTCCACAGAAGGCGCAAGGCGCTTGGGAGTGGTGGCATCTGCCGATGCCGTCGATTCGCCGAGCGAATTTCTCCGATTTGGTGGAAACAGAGCCGCAGGGCGTGTGCTGGCATACTGCTGAAGAAACCAGAAAGCTGCTTAATATGATGAACCGGAGCAACTTGGCGAAGGTTGATTTGGCTAAACAGATAGGTAAACGCACAGTCGGCGCTATCTATAAACGTACCCGTCCAGACGGGCCGAATGGTGAAAAGACGCAGCGTGCGGAAATTCGTTTTGATGATGTGGCGGGGTGTTTGCGCACGCCATCTGGAGGTTCTAGCCGTCAGGTCATCATGGTAATTGAGGGGGACAATATTCGTTCGAGATTGCTTTCCCCTCGCGAAGCAGCGCGCCTCATGGGGTTGCCTGAAGTCTATAAATTGCCAAAAAATTACAATGATGCTTATCACTTGTCGGGTGATGGCGTGGCTGTTCCGGTGGTGCGGTTTTTAGCCGATCATATTTTGGAACCATTGGCAGCGGCAGCTTTCACAGTTCGACAGAAGGCGGCATAAGACAGAAGGCAGCATAAAAATGGATTTGATAAAGGCTTTGCAAAAATTCAATGTGGATCATGGATTCAGTAGGAAGGGTTCGTTATGTGTTGCACTGGTTGTGACACAACACGCCAGAAAGGGATTACCGCTTGACCCGGATGAATTGCTCACCGAAGGCGGCGGGCAAGTGCTCGGGTTGGGGCGTGCACCTGTGCAAGCCATTCTGGAACGTCATGGCATTACCCGCGTTCTGGCAGCGGAAGGCGGGCGAACCAGCCGGGGTAGCATAGGCAATATGCGCGAGTACGTCGCGTTCCTCAATGCGTTGGCGAAGGCGGAATCGCTTGATCTGGATGTGGTGGAGGCTTTCTGGATAGGTCGTGTGCATGAGTTTTTTGCCGCCAAGCCGTTCAGGATTCGTCTGGATGCGTCGCGTGGCTTGCGGGCGTTGGTGCGAGATGTGCTGGATCAGGCGGAGGATCGGCAGCGCAATGCGCATGGGATGCAGTATGTTGGCGCAGTGCTGCAACATCTGACGGGGGCAAAACTGGAATGCGCTCTTGGGGCAGGTTCCGTGGAGCACAACAGTTTTTCGACTTCTGACGCGCAAAAAGGCAGAGTGGGCGATTTTTCAATTGGCGATGTAGCGATTCATGTGACAGCATCGCCGGGCGAAGCATTGATTGGTCGCTGCCGAGAAAACATTGATGATGGTCGCCGTCCGGTAATTGTTACAATGGCGCGAGGATTGGCGGTTGCCGAGGCGCTGGCAGAAAATGCGGGATTGGGTGGCCGGATTGACGTTTTTGAAGTCGAACAGTTTATTGCCCTGAATTTGTACGAACTGGGCAAGTTCGGCGCACAGGGGCGGCGCGTAGCGATTGGCGATGTTGTTGCGTGTTACAACAAAATTATTGAGAACGTGGAAACCGATCCGAGCTTGCGAATTGAAATCCGTCAATGATGGGCGGTGTCGGAGAATGTGATGCGTGCGGGCGGAGTGTTCAGAGCGGGCGCGTGACCGCTTCCTGCGGTGGCGCAGGCATGTGGCGGGGCAGGGTGATGCGGGCGGCGAGGCCGCCTGCGGGGGCGTTGGCAAGCGTGACCGTGCCGTGCTGCGTGGCGAGCAGGTTGCGCGTAATCGCCAGCCCCAGTCCGGTGCCGCCGGTGTCGCGGTTGCGCGAGCCTTCCAGGCGGTAGAACGGTTCAAAGACTTTTTCCAGTTGCGCCTCGGGCAGCCCGGGACCTTCGTCGCGCACTTCGATGATGACTTGCTGTGCGTCGGCGCTGACCGTCAAATGCACGCGCTGACCGAACTTGATGCCGTTGGAGACAAGATTCCACAGCGCGCGGCGCAGCAGGTCTTCGTGACCAAAGACGGTGGCGTGACTGGGCGCGGGCGGCGGCGTGACTTGCCAGCCCATGTCGGAAGCATCATCGCAGAGCACGGCCAGCAGCGCATCGAGGTCAATCGGGCGGGCGGCGTCGCGGCGGTGGGCGAGGTTCAGGCTGCGGGCGTAGGCCAGCCCTTCTTCGATGAGGGTTTGCATGTCGGAGAGGTCGGCTTGCAGGCGCTCGCGCAATTCGTCGTCGTCAATCAGTTCAGCGCGCAGCCGCATCCGCGTGACCGGCGTTTGCAAATCGTGCGAGATGGCACCGAGAATGCGCGTGCGCTCGTCCAGATGCGCGCGGATGCGCTCTTGCAGGTGGGCGAAGGCGGCGCTGGCTTGCTGCACTTCTTTCGGTGCCAGACGTGACAGTGACGGCGGCGGCGCGTGTTCCGGGTCGTCGCCCAGCAGGCGGGTGGCGTGGATGAAACGCGCCAGCGGCTGGATGGTCAGGCGCAGCGCCAGCCAGAACAGCAAGGTTGCCCCCGCCAGCAGCGCGCCCAGCGGCAGCAGCCATTGCGACAGTGGCGCGGGCGGCGGCGGGCGGCGCGTGGGCGTGTACATTTCCAGCGTCACGGGCTGACCGTCGCGCAGTTCGGTGTACAGAAAGTGGCTGGCGTGGCGTTCTTGCCGGACGGAACCGAGCGGGCGCAACGGGCGCGGTTGCAGCGCCTCGCGCAGGCGCTCAATCAGCGGCGCGGGCGGCGCGAGGTGCGCATCGGGCTGCTGCGGCGGCAGGTTGCCAAGATGCAGGTGATAGCGGCGCAAATGCGTGGCGTGCAGCCAGTCGGCGCGGTTTTGCGCGGGCAGGGCATCAAGGGTTTCCAGCGTGCTGGCGACTTCTTGCACGAGGTTGTCCAGACGGCTGCTCAGCCCGATGCGTTCGCGCTCGACTTGAAACAGCCAGAGGCTGATGCCCAGCACAATGGCCATGCCCGCCAGCCAGATCAGCAGCAGGCGCACGAACAGGCTTTGCGGCAGCAGACGGGCAAAATTCATGGCGCAGGCGGCGCGTCGGGTTGCTCGGCGCGGACTTCGACGGTGAGCACGTAACCGGCGCTGCGCACCGTCTTGATGAGTGTCGGCTCGCGGGCGTTGTCGCCGAGGCGCTGGCGCAGACGGCTGACTTGCAGGTCGATGGAGCGGTCAAACACATCCGCCTCGCGCCCCTGCGTAAATTCCATGAGCTGGTCGCGCGAGAGCACCTTTTGCGGATGGGCGAGGAAGACGCTGAGCAGCCGGTATTCCGTGCCGGAAAGCGGCACCACGGTGTCTTGCGCATCGAGCAGATGGCGCCCGACGGTATCCAGCCGCCAGGCGCCGAAACGCAGCACGCGCGGCAGCGCGGCGGAGTTGTCCAGATTGGGCGGCAGCGCGCGCGTGCGGCGCAGCACTGCGCGCAGGCGGGCGGCCAGTTCGCGCGGCACGAAGGGCTTGGCGACGTAGTCATCGGCACCCATTTCCAGCCCGACGATGCGGTCCATGTCTTCATTGCGCGCGGTGAGCATGAGGATGGGCGTGTTGGCGTGCGCGGAACCGGGCGCGCGCAGCGCGCGGCACAGCGACAGTCCGTCTTCGCCCGGCAGCATCAAATCCAGCACGATGATGGCGACCGCCTGACGTGCCAGCACGGCGCGCATCTCGCGCCCATCGGCAGCGGTGGCGCAGCGAAAGCCGTGTTTTTCGAGGTATTGCGCGAGCAGGGTGCGAATTTCGCGGTCGTCATCGACGATTAGCACCAGGTCGCTTTCGGGGATGGGGTCAATGTTTTGCATGGGGCGCATTGTAGGCGCTTGCCCGTGCGTTTTGTATCGCAGCGTATCGGGGCGGCAAAACGCGACATGGCGATGCAAAATTTTCGCACGCGGGAAACACTTGCCGACGGCGAGAGTGCTCTAATGCGCCCCGTCGCGTGGCGAGAACGCTGCGCGGCGCATGTTTCCCCCCCCTTGTAGGAGTGACCACCATGAAAAAGTCTCTGCGTACCCCTTTGCTGACCGGCGCCGTGCTGCTGGGTGCAACGCTGTGCACGCTGCCGGTGATGGCGCAACCGCAGTCGCAAATCCGCGTCGAACGCTGCACGGCGGACGGCCATTGTGAAATCGATCGCGCCACGCAAAAAGACCGCAAAGCGCACGGCGAAGGGAAGAAAGAAAAGAAAGAATCGCGCCGCCTGGAACGTCTGGGCGAACAACTGCAACTGACCGAGGCGCAACAGCCCGCGTGGGAAGCCTTCCGCGCCGCGCTGCGCGAGCAGATGCAAAACGTGCGCGAGCCGATGCCGGAAGGCAAACCAGAGCGTCCTGCCACGGCGCTGGAACGGATGCAGGCGCATGAGGCGCAAATGCAGCGCCATCTGGCGGCGATGCAGGCGCAGCGCAAGGCGGCAGAAACCTTCTACGGACAACTGAGCGCGGAACAAAAAACCGTGTTCGACAAGGAATTTTTCGCCCCGCCCCACCGTGGTCCCGGCGCGCCCAAAAAGCTGCATGACGGCAAGCGCGGCGACAAACCCATGCGCAAGCCGCAATAACGTGGCTTGCCCGGTTGCTGGCGGCGGCGCGTGGGCGACTACGCGCCGCCGTCGGTCAGCCAGAAGCGGGCGTCTTCCGGTTCGTCGAATACGCGCACGTCCGTTTCGGTGAAAATCTGCGCAATCCACGCGCTCCAGCTCAGCCATTGATTGTGGGTAACGACCGCGATGCGGTCGATTTCGTATTCGTGCTTGCGGCTGAACTGCACTTCTTCCCAGGCCACATCCAGCGTGAAGGATGCCATCTCGCGCAGGTCAAAGAGCAGATAGACCGCGCCCATGAAGCGCAGTTTGTCTTCGATGAGCTGTTCGACTTCCTGCAAATCTTCCAGGGTAAATTCCCCAAAGACGGTGAGGGCGACGATGTTGTCGTAGTGGTCAGCGGCAATCATGGCGGCGGTCTCCGTGGTTTGCGTTGCGCGCAATTGTAATCAGCTTTTCCCGGCGGGCGGGAAGGATTCCTTTACAATGGACACTTTTTCGCCGACGACAGGTCGGCTGTTTTACGGAGAACTCTGATGCTGAAGAAAGAATGGGTGCTGGCCGCTGCCTTGCTGCTGGGCACCACGCAAGTGTGGGCAGACAAGGCCGATGAACTCAAGCGCCGCTTCAACGAGTTCATCAGCGCCGGCGACATGATCGAATCGGTGCAAAAATCGCCCGTGCCCGGGCTGTATGAAGTGGTGCTGAAAACGCGCGAAGTGGTCTATGTCGACGAAAAATTCACCTACATCTTCAGCGGCCACATCATCCAGACGGATACCCGCATCGACATCACGCAAGAGCGGCTCGACGAAATTTCCCGCATCATCCCGACCAAACTGCCGCTGGATCGCGCCATCAAGATGGTGCACGGCGACGGCAGCCGTTTTCTTGTCACCTTTGAAGACCCGAACTGCGGCTACTGCAAGCGTTTGCAGCGCGATTTGCAGAAGGTGGAAAACGTCACCATCTACACCTTCCTCGTGCCGCTGCTGGGCAAGGATTCCGAGCGCAAGGCGAAAAACATCTGGTGCGCGCAAGACCGCGAAGCGGCCTGGCTGAAGTGGATTCTGGAAGCGGTCACACCGGCGCAGGCCGATTGTGAATCGGACACCATCGAACAAAACGCCACGCTCGCCCGTCAGTTGGGCATTGATGGCACGCCCACCCTGATTTTTGCCAGCGGCAAACGCATCGGCGGCTACATTCCGCCCGAGCGAATGGCAGAAGAATTTGCCGCCGCCGCCAGTGAACTTTCTGGCGCGGACAAAAAGCAGGACAAAAAGACGAAGAAGAAATAACCGCTTTGCCGGGCGCACGCAATGCCGGAAAAAACGCAAATACCATGGCGCTGGCTGCTGTTTGCCGCCGTCTTGCTGCTCATCTGGCTGGCGGACAGACCGCCCGGCGAGATGCCGCTGGAGCAGGCCATCCGGACCGTGCGCGGCGACGGCAGCCGTGTGCTGGTCACCTTTGAAGACCCGAACTGCGGCTACTGCAAGCGTCTGCACCGCGATTTGCAGCAGATGGACAACGTCACCGTCTACACCTTTCTGGCACCGATTCTGGGCAAGGATTCCGAGCGCAAGGCGCGCAACATCTGGTGCGCGCCAGACCGTGAAGCAGCGTGGCGCGAATGGGTGCTGAATGCGCGCGTGCCCGCCGATGCCGCCTGCGACTCGGACACCATCACGCGCAACCTTCGC
>JAFZMK010000157.1 GCA_017553285.1 Rhodocyclaceae bacterium | reverse complement strand
GGCACTGGAACAAGCGCAGCAAGCCAGTCAAGCACGGCTGGACGCCACCCGCCTGGGGCGCAAGATTGGCGAACGAACCACGCTTGAACTACTCAACGCCGAAAACGAATTGGCCACCACCTCGCTTTCCCTTGCCCAAGCACGCACAGAACTACTGCTCAACCGCTTGCGCATCCGCGCCCTCATCGGCCAACTCGATGAAACCGCCCTGCAAGCAGCACAGAGCGCACTTGCCACCACCGCCGCCTCGCGCTGACTCCCTTCTCTCTAACGAAGTCACCCCACATCTCGCGCTGCGCAAACAACCCGGGCAGCGCCCCTGCGCCAGCGTCCGCTGTGTGAGGAATTGCGCCAACCGCTGCGCCACTTCCACCAAGGCGCAACGTCTTTCATAACCCGTTACATATCCACAAATAACGCCGCAGGTTCCACCTCCAGCGCCTCGGCGAGCTTAAAGATGTTCAACAGCGCGATGTTGCGTTGTCCGCGTTCCACGCCGCCCAGGTAGCTGCGCGCCAAACCACTTTCCAGCGCCAGGCGTTCTTGCGACCAGCCTTTGGTCTTTCTGATCGCTATCAGCCTCAAGCCGAATCGCACACGGGGATCCAGAGCCATAGTTCTCTCTACTTCATGAGCAACGACTCCCTGAATCTATGAGCACGCCCTCTATCAGGCTACGCCCGATAAGAGCACGCACTATGAGTGACAATGCGGTCAGACATCCGTAGAATGGACTCTATGAGTAACAACGGAGAGTTACGGAATGGCGGTCTTTGTTTTTATGGTGATCCTAGCCCTTGGGGGATTTTGCTATTTTGTCTATTGGGCGGCAACCGGAGATGAGCGCGCTAGATCTGCTGCGCAAGCGCGCGTGCCCGAAATTAACGCCGAACATGGTCTGTCTTTCGATGCTGAACCTGAGCATATCTTGTGGAAATGGGATTGGGATAGATGGGATGTTATTTTTATGGCGTTTGACCAGCAGCATCGCAAGCTGGTTCTAGCCTCAGGCAAGGACAAAACTTTCTGCCGGATCGAAGACTTCTCTTGGTTGCGCGGCTGGTCACACACTTGGAAGTCTCGTGGCGAGCACATTTCCCACCGCATTGAGCTGGAAACTGCCGACCTGAACTGCCCAGTGCTCTTCTATAATGTGAAATCTGACTACGCAGCATCTCGATGGATTGCCCGGCTGAATCTCCTCATCAACGGATAGCTTCGTGATGCGCTGACATGTTCCGAAGCCGCGCACTGGCAGCCAAACAAAAGCCCCGCCTTCGCGGGGCTTTGCGCATCCAGCGCGTCTTGAAAGCGATGCCAGCGCGGGCGCTTAGACGTTGAACAGGAAATTCATCACATCCCCATCCTGCACGACGTAGTCTTTGCCTTCGGCGCGCATTTTGCCGGCGTCTTTGGCGCCTTGTTCGCCTTTGCAGGCGATGAAGTCGTCGAAGGCGATGGTCTGCGCGCGGATGAAGCCGCGTTCAAAGTCGGTGTGGATGACGCCGGCGGCTTGCGGAGCGGTGTCGCCTTTGTGAATCGTCCAGGCGCGGACTTCTTTGACACCGGCGGTGAAGTAGGTTTGCAGGCCGAGAAGTTTATAACCGGCGCGAATCAGGCGGTCGAGGCCGGGTTCTTGCAGGCCCATGCTTTGCAGGAAGTCGGCTTTGTCGGCGTCTTCGAGGTCGGCAATTTCGGCTTCGATGGCGGCGCACAGCGCGACGACTTCGGCGCCTTCGGCGGCGGCGTGCTGGCGCACGGCATCCAGCATGGGGTTGTTTTCAAAGCCGTCTTCGGCAACATTGGCGGCGTAGAGGACGGGCTTGGCGGTAATCAGGCAGAAGGGTTTGAGTACGCGCAGTTCTTCTTTGCTGAATTCGATGCCACGCACGGGTTTGCCCTGGTCGAGCTGGGCGAGGCATTTTTCGAGTACGGCGACGATGACCTTGGCTTCTTTGTCGCCACCGGCGCGGGCTTGTTTGCTGTACCGGGCAAGGGCTTTTTCGACGCTGGCAAGGTCGGCAAGGGCGAGTTCGGTGTCGATGACTTCGATGTCGCGAATGGGGTCGACGCTGCCCGATACGTGCACGACGTTGCTGTCTTCAAAACAGCGCACAACATGCACAATGGCGTTGGTCTCACGGATGTTGGCGAGGAACTGGTTGCCCAGGCCTTCGCCTTTGCTGGCACCGGCGACGAGGCCGGCGATGTCGACAAATTCGACAATCGCCGATTGGATGCGCTGAGGATGGACGATTTCGGCGAGCGCGGCCAGGCGCGGGTCGGGCACTTCGACGATGCCGACGTTGGGTTCGATGGTGCAGAAGGGGTAGTTTTCTGCCTGAATGCCGGCGCGGGTGAGTGCGTTGAAAAGAGTAGATTTGCCGACGTTAGGCAGGCCGACGATGCCGCATTGCAGACTCATGACGGGGTTCCTTTACTTTGCTGTGGCGGGTGTGGTTTTGTTTGCGGGCGGGCGGGCGTTGATCTGGCGGGTGGCGGCGTCCCAGTCGCCCGCTTCTATCGCTGGCCAGGCGGCAAGGGCGCGGTCGAGGGCGTGTTCGATGGGTTCCAGATCTTCGCGCGCGGGCGGCTTGAGGACGTAGTGGATGACTTGATTGCGCTCACCGGGGTGGCCGATGCCGATGCGCAGCCGCCAGTAGTCGTGGGTGGAAAGATGGGCGCTGGTGTCTTTCAGGCCGTTGTGCCCGCCCAGACCGCCGCCGAATTTGAGCCGCATCTGGCCGGGCGGTAAGTCCAGTTCGTCATGGACGATGAGGATTTCTTCGGGGGCGATGCGGTAAAAGCGGGCGAGTGCGCCAATGGCTTGACCGGAGCGGTTCATGAAGGTTTGCGGCAGCAGCAGGCGGATGCCGCTGGCGCGCGCTTGCCCGGTGATGCCGAAAAAGCGGTTTTCGTGCGCCAGTGTGACCTGCAAGCGCGCGGCGAGACGCTCACAAAACCAGAACCCGGCGTTGTGCCGGGTTCGGGTGTATTCGGCGCCGGGGTTGCCGAGGCCGACAATGAGCCGAGGGGGCGACTTGCTGCTGCGGGCGCCGCTCATGCTCGTGCGGGTGTGGCGCGCGTGCCTCAGGCAGCCGCGTCGTCGCCAGCGGCTTCGCCGGAGGCGCTGTCGCTGCCGCCGCCACGCTTGAAGATGTTGACCACAACCGGGTCAGCATCGCCGCCGTGATGGAGCACTTCCACGCCTTTGGGCAGCGTCAGGTTGGAGATGTGCAGGGCGGTGTGGCCGGCTTCCAGTTTGCCCAGGTCGACTTCGATGAACTCGGGCAGGTCTTTGGGCAGGCAGGTGACTTCCACTTCGTTGATGACGTGCGAGATGATGCCGCCGATGGCTTTCGCCGCCGGGCAGGCGTCGCCGTTGATGAAGTGCAGCGGCACTTTGATGTGCAGTTTTTCCTTGGGATTGACGCGCAGGAAGTCGATGTGCAGCACTTGCGGCTTGAAGGGGTGCCATTGCGAATCACGCAGGATGACGTTTTCTTTTTTGCCGTCCAGCTCGACGGTGAGCACGGACGAGTGGAACGCCTCTTTGCGCATGAGGTGATACAGCTCGTTGTGGTCCATCGTGATGGGTTGGGCGTCTTCACCGGCACCGTAGATGATGCCCGGCAGACGACCTTCGCGACGCAGGCGGCGGCTCGCACCAGTGCCCTGTTCGGCGCGTTTTTCGGCTTTGAATTGCAGTTTCATGGGAGCAATACTCCAAAAGGTGGGTGGTTAAAAACACACGCGCCGTCCGCGACCAGACGGCGCGCGTGCGCGGGAGAGGTCATTCCTGAAACAGGGAGCTGACCGATTCTTCATTGCTGATGCGCAGCATGGTGTCTGCCAGCAGCGAGGCGACCGAGACTTGCCGGATGCGCCCGCAGGCGCGCGATTCTTCGCTGAGCGGGATGGTGTCGGTGACGACCAGTTCGTCCAGGTCCGATTCGGCAATGCGCTGCGCGGCGTGGTTGGAGAGCACCGGGTGCGTGCAGTAGGCCAGCACGCGGCGGGCACCGTTTTCTTTCAGGGCGGTGGCCGCTTTGCACAAGGTGCCGGCGGTGTCGACGATGTCGTCGACGATGACGCAGGTGCGGTCTTTAACTTCGCCGATGATGTTCATGACTTCGGAAACATTGGCTTTCGGGCGGCGCTTGTCGATGATCGCCAGTTCGCTTTCCAGCCGCTTGGCAAAGGCGCGGGCGCGCACGACGCCGCCAATGTCGGGCGAGATGACGAGCAGGTCGTCATAACGCTGTTTTTCCAGGTCGGCCAGCAGCATGGGCGTGCCATAGACGTTGTCGACCGGGATGTCGAAAAAGCCCTGAATCTGGTCGGCGTGCAAATCCATGGTGAGCACGCGCTGCACGCCAACGGCCTGCAACATGTTGGCAACCACCTTGGCGGTAATCGGCACGCGCACCGAACGCGGGCGGCGATCTTGCCGGGCATAGCCAAAGTACGGAATCGCCGCCGTGATGCGCGCTGCCGAGGCGCGTTTGAGGGCGTCGATGAGCACCAGCAGTTCCATCAGGTTGTCGTTGGTGGGCGTGCAGGTCGATTGCAGCACGAAAATATCTTTGCCGCGCACGTTTTCCTGCAATTCGACGTTGACTTCCCCGTCAGAAAAACGGCCAACCTTGGCTGCACCGAGGGGAATGCCGAGACGACGGACAACGTCCGCCGCAAGTTTGGGGTTGGCGTTCCCCGTAAAGACCATCATGCTGCTGCCGCGAGACATGCTTGTTCTCCGTTCGTTCAGGCGCGTGCGCCGCAAAAGAAACGGGCGGACAACATCGTGCTGCCCGCCCGTCCTGTCTGGCTGGGGAGGAAGGATTCGAACCCTCGAATGCCGGAATCAAAATCCGGTGCCTTGACCAACTTGGCGACTCCCCAGTAAAAACTGAATCCGTCAACGATTCGACACTGCAAGCATCTGCCACATCGGGTGCTGCGCCAGACCAGCTACACACCACGCCTGCCAGCCGGACGGACATTGCCGCACGATGTGCTGACCTTGCGCGGCATCGGCCACGGCGGCAAATACCGCACTGCCCGAACCACTCATCCGCGAAGGGGCAAAACGCGCCAGCCATTCCAGCGCCCGCGCCACTTCGGGAAAACGCTTGCACGCTACAGGCTGCAAGTCGTTGCGGCCAAAGCACATGGCAGAGTGGATGCTGCCTGCTGTGTCTTCGATGAAGTCGCGCATTCTGACGTGTTCCGCATCGCGCGTCAAGTCTTGGTCGCCAAAAATCGCCGCCGTAGAGACCGCTACGCGGGGGAAAATCACCACAAAACAGCCCGCCGCCAGCGGCACGGCTTGCATGTGTTCGCCAATGCCTTCAACAAAGGCGGTTTCGCCAAAAATGAAAAACGGCACGTCCGCGCCCAGCCGCACGCCCAGATGCGCCAATTCTTGGCGCGAAAGACCCGTGTGCCACAAATGATTGAGCGCCATCAGCGTGGTGGCGGCATCCGAACTGCCGCCGCCCAGTCCGGCACCAGAGGGAATGCGCTTTTGCAGCACGATGTCCGCGCCCTGCCCCGTGCCCGTGTATTCGCGCAGCAGGCGGGCGGCGCGCACGCACAGGTCGTGCGCAAACGCCACATTGGGCAGGCCGCCGGTGAGCGTAATCTGACCGTCGTCGCGGGCGCGAAAAGACAGCGTGTCGGCAAGGTCAATGAGGTGAAAGACGCTTTGCAGCAGGTGATAACCGTCTTCCCTGCGTCCGGTGACGTGCAGGAAGAGGTTGATTTTGGCGGGCGCGGGGCAGTTTTCTAGTATGTTTGCCATTGGTCAATCAGGATTTGCAGACGGGCATCCGCGCGTGTGGCGGTCAGCCGATAGACGGGCGCGTCGCCCTCCTCTGCCCGATACGCGCCGTATTCCACTTGCCAGCCGTCTTCGTGCGTGATGCGCAGCGGGCGCCCCAGCGCATCGCGCGCGTCCACCCGCGCGCCGTCGCAAACCACCGCTTGCACCCAGCAGACAAGCGCGGCGACCGTCACCGGCACCTCACCCAGCAAATTGGGCAGCAGGCTTTGCAAATCGGGCGCATACAGGGTTTCGCCTTCGGCATCGCGATACACGGCCTGATTGGCGTCGGCAGAAACTTGCGCCATCACCTGCCCCAGCGGCGAGAGCACGGTGAAGGCTTCG
>JAFZMK010000156.1 GCA_017553285.1 Rhodocyclaceae bacterium | reverse complement strand
GGTGTAGCGGTCTTCGCCGCCTTCGGTCTGCCACTTTCTCGTGCGCAAGCGACCTTCCACGTAAATGGGGCTGCCTTTTTTGAGGTAGTCGCGGGCGATTTCGGCCAGGCGGTTGTGAAAGACCAGGTTGTGCCATTCGGTCGCTTCGCGCGGCTCTCCGCTCTGCTTGTCTTTCCAGCGTTCCGAGGTGGCGATGCTCACAGTTGCTACGCAGCCGCCGTCGGAAAAGGCGCGAAACTCGGGGTCACGCCCGAGGTTGCCAATGAGTTGCACTTTGTTCAGGGATGCCATGATGCTTACTCCTTTACGGTTTTACTGATTTGCGGCGTTACGGCGTTACAGCTTTACGCCTTCCGGACTGGTGCTGAAAAACAGCTCGTCGCACGTTTTGCAACGCTCGTAGTAGTCCGTCAGGGCGTCTTGCGCGGATTTGCAGCCGTCGTTGGTGAGTTGCCAGAAGCGCGAACCGTCCAGCGTGCTGGCGTCGAGATAGTCCCAGTTGCGCCAGGCGTTTTCGTCGGCTTCGAGTTCGCCGATGCGCTGGCAAAATTCCAGCAGCTCGCTGCGCTCCCAGCGGCCAAGCAAGGCGACAAGCCGCCCTTCTTGCAGCACAAACAGGTTGATCTGGCCGCTGCGATCAGACAGGTAGCCTTCAAACGTCCAGGTCTCAACGCCCTCCAGTGCGATGTTGAGAAACGGGCTTTGAATCAGAAAATTCCAGTCAACGAATGCCATTGCAGTTTTCCTTAAAAAATTATTTACGACGTTGCGCTTTCACTGTTTTGGGCTTGCGCAGCAGCGGTGAAGTCGATGGGCGCAAATTGCACGGTCAGGCCGTTTGCTGGCGGTGCGGTGGAGGCGGCGGGTTGTTGTTCCTGCTCTGGGGTGAACCCGACCCGCACGCTGGCGGGCGGGGGCGGCGGCGTGAGCCGGTCGCTGGCAGGGGCGGGTATCTGGGCGCGGGCAAGGAAGGTCTTGTCCTTGAAATAGAGCGGTTGCTGGCCGTAGATGGCGGGATAGCCAGCGGCGTAGATGATCATGTCGCCGGGCTTGGTGATGCGCCCCTCGCCGTCCTTTTTGGGACCGGGCAGGCGCAGGCATTCGTCCGGCGTGAGCAGGTTGCGCTGGATTTCCTGTTGCGTGCGGCTGATGTGGCTCTGGAACGCGGCCATGCGGTCGCCGCTTACCGTGACCTGTTCCTTGATGACGGTGGTTTGCCCGGTGAGGCGGGAGAGGTATTCGGCAGTTTCGATGCGGTTGGGCGGCAGCGCGGCTTGCACATGGCAGTTCGAGGTAATCGCTTCATCCTGGCCGTAGCCGTTTTCGCGGCTTTTGAGCTGGTTGATGTCCTGGCAGATCAGATATGCCTTGATGCCGTATCCCGCCAGAAACGCCAGCGATTCTTGCAGGATGTCGAGTTTGCCCAGAGACGGAAATTCGTCCAGCATGAGCAGCAGTCGATGTTTGTAGTGGGCGACAGGGTGGCCGTTCTCGAATTTCATTTCCGAGGCCGACAGCCGCACAATCATGTTGATCAGGACACGGACGAGCGGGCGCAGGCGGGTTTTGTCGGTGGGCTTGGTGATGATGTAGAGGCTGACCGGGCTGTCATGGTGCATGAGGTCGCGGATGCGGAAGTCTGAGCAGGCGGTGTTCGCCTGGATGACCGGATCGCGGTAGAGCGCCAAATAGGATTTCGCCGTGGAGAGCACCGACCCCGCTTCTTCCGGCGGACGATCCAGCATGTCCTTGGCGGCCTGGGCGATGATGGCGTTTTTGCTGTTGAGCATTTCGTTCCACAGGTCTTTGATTGGCCGCTTGGGATCGGATAGCAAAACGTCGATGGCTGCCAGCGTTGCAGGCTGGTTTCCGGGACGGACGGCGAGCGCATACAGAATGACGCCCGTGAGCAGGGCAAAGGCGGTTTTTTGCCAGTGATCCACGAAACCTTTGCCGTCCGGGTCGACAATCAGGGTGGCGAGGTTTTGTGCATCGCCCACTTCAAATTCCGTGCCGACGCGGATTTCATCGAGCGGATTCCAGCGCACGGTGTCGCGCAGCGAGGCAGGCTCAAAGCGCAGCACTTTGTTGTGCGCGTGCGTCTTCCGCCAACCGGCGGTGAGCGGCCAGAGTTCGCCCTTGAGGTCAGCAATCACGGCGCTGGGCTGCCATTCCAGCAAGGTAGGGATGACCATCCCTACGCCCTTACCCGAGCGCGTGGGTGCGTACAGCAAAACGTGTTCCGGACCCGAATGGCGCAGCCATCGCATTTTTGCGCCGCCTTCCCGCCAGCCGCCGACAATCACACCTTCCTCGGCCAGCAGCCCGGCATCCTTGATGTCCTTGCGCTTCGCCCAGCGCGCGGAGCCGTGCAGCACGTCGGCGACGCGGGAGCGCATCTGCCCGACGATGGCGACGGGGACTATCAGCGTCACCATTGCGGTGATTGCGCCCAGTTGGGCGGCACTGCCCAGTTGTTCCGGATAGATGCTGTGCCAGGCGAGCGCCCAGCGCAGGATGTCCCACGGGGCGTACAGGTGGCCGGTGAGGGCTGCGCCCAGGCTTTCGTGCCAGGCGAACTTGTACGCAAAGGCCTGCGTTGCCACCTGTAACCCGATGATGATAGCCAGCAGCAACAGCAGCGGGAGATACTGCGGCGGTATCGGGGCAGCGGGGCGGGCGCGGTGGCCGACATGGGGCGTTTTTGCCATGATGCGGAAATCCTTAAATGCGCAAATGCGCTTTTACTGTTTTACGGTTTGCTGTAAATCAGGGTTCCTGTATGACGTAAAAATCCTGCTTTTCGCCTTGCGGGGGCACGCTGGTATCGACGCGCACGCACAGCCGACCGCCACAACTGGCAATCAGCGCCTTGGTGATGAACTGCGGCGCGAAGGTTTTTTCTTGCGGTGGCGGCGGGGGCGGGGATGGCAGCATGGGCAGCGGCGTGGCAGGCTGCTGCTCTTTGAGTACCAAGCCGCCCTCTAGGTCTTTTTCTTCGTCGCTCAGGGCGCTTTTGGAGGGCGGTTCGGGATAGCTCAGACCTTGCAGCACACTGGGCGGCGGTTCGGCAGTGGGCACAGCCACAAGGTGCTCACCGCTGGTGTCGATCGGGTGAATGTAAGAGGGATGGCGTTCCGTGGCCTTGTACAGACCAAGCAGGAACAGTTCGATGATGACCACGCTCAGCGCCGTCCAAAAGATGACGGTCAGTTTGTCGGTTTGCTTTGCTTCCATTGGCGTATCTCCTTAAAACCTTAAAACAGTAAATACGATTTAACGGGTTGCTGTTTGCGCGCCAAAATCATCGTGGTTTACGCACAAGCGGCAAGATGAATACGAGCACGGCGGACACCAATCCGGCGCTTGCGGCAATGGTTTTGGTCTGCGTGGAGATGATGCCGCTGCTCATCCACTTGATGCACGCCCAGGGCACATAGATGGAGCCGATGATCCGCCCGCCGAAAGCAGGTGCCCAGCCTTTGAGTTCGAGGACAACGAAGGTTTCGGTAGCGACAAAGAGACCGATCAGGATTGCGAGGGCGAGCCAAAGCAATCGTTTTGGCAGGCGGGCGGGGCGTGTTTGTTCTGACATGATGTTTCCTTGTTAACGGACGGTAGCGGGCGTGCCGCCAAAAACGATGATGGGTTGCTCTTCATCCAGTTCGCCGCCTTCCTCGCTCTCTGCCTGGTACAACCAGGACTGCGCCGCAAAAACCGGCGTGGGTGCCGGTGCAGCGGCGGGCGGGGCGGCTTCGGCTTGCGCTGCGTCTGCGGGCGTGTCAGGCGCGGCGGACTTGTCGGCTTCCGAGCTTGGCGTGAGCGACACTGGCTGATTCGGGTCAATCGGTGGCGTGGCGGGTGCTGTGGGCGGTGTGGGCGGCGTGGCGGGCTTGTTGGCGGCTAGTACCGTTTCTGGCGTAATCACAAACGCGGGCGCGGGCGGCACGACCGCGCCTGCGCTGCCGCCTCCCCGGTCAACCAGAGAGGCTTGTTCGTTCGGACGGCGCAGCGTGGCCTTGGGATAGAAGTGGCGCAGCGTTTTGAGGGCTGCGCCCTGCCAGATTACGGCGTTGCCGGATTCGTTGCTGTGGTATCCACTCCATCCCCGCTCACGGAGCACCTGGGCGGTGCGCTCGAGGCCGCGTTGCGGATCGAGTACTTCGGTCAGCGTCCAGCCTTTCGGGCGGATGTGCGCTTCGTTGTTGATCTGGCCGATACCCACGTCGACGCGGTACTTGCCGGTCTGGATAAGCTGGGTGGCAAAGGCTGCCGCCGTGGCGGCATCCGGAAACACGCGGCTTTGCGCCGTTTCCAGTTTGCCGGGCACAACCCAGGCGATGGTGTACGGCTGGCAGCGCGATTCGTGGGCAACGATGGAGAGCAATTCGTAGTAATCCACGCCATTCGCTTCGGCAACGGCCTTCACACGATCCATGAAACCGGGCGCGGTGCAGGCTTGCAGGCTGGCGGGTGCGGCAGGGCAGGGGAGGGCGCAGGCGAGCAGCGCCGCAAATGCGGCTTTGCGGCTTTGCGCAAATATGGTTTTACTGCTTTGCGGCTTGCTGTGCGTCATTACAGGATTCCTCCTGCGCGCAAGGCTTCTAGGACGAACAGAGCGAGGATGCCGACTGCGCCTGCAACACAGGCGATGGTGGCGCGTTGCTGCAACTGCCGGGCAGCATCCAGCGCAGCCAGCACGTCGGCGGCTTCGCGCGTCATGCGCCCGAAGCTCTCATCGGTGGATTGCTTCAGGGCTTGTTGCGCGGCGTCCAGTGATTTGTTGATGACCGCCTCGGAGTGCTGGTAGGCCTTGTTGAGGACGTTGACCGAGTGCTCCTGCACTTTGTAGAGGACGGTTTCCACGTTTTCAGAAAACCGCCTCATGCTGGTGGCTTGCTGCTGTTCGATTTCCTCCTGCGCGCAATCGAGCATGGTCTGTACCATCAGAATCGGGTCGTTGTTGCCCAGCAGCACGCCGTGCCGACGGGCGATGCGTTCGATGGTGACTTGTTGTTGTGGTGACAACATGCTGCTTATCCTCCAAGAATGGCGCTGCGGATGTCCTGAATGCCTGCGTGTCGCCGTGCTCTGCCGCCAAGCAGGATTTGACCGTCGGCGGCAGCGGTGGCGTAGTAAATCTGCGAGATCATCCGTTCGCCGGTCGGCCAGCGTTCAAACTGGACGATGATGTCGATGGCCGCCAAAACCTCTTCGAGCACAAATTCCGCATCGAAGCCGAGCTTGGCGCTTTGCGCCAGTTTTACCAGGCGCTTGATTGCGCCCAGC
>JAFZMK010000155.1 GCA_017553285.1 Rhodocyclaceae bacterium | reverse complement strand
TCCATGCAATCTACCTGTTGCGGCGCATCCATCGTGCCCCGTTTTTACCCCGCCCCTGCATATAACCCATTATGGCGAAATGAATTTCGCACATACGGTGGCCACGCAGCCTGTAGGAGCGCGATTTATCGCGCCCAAAATGGTCATGGATGCGCAGGCGCACAGAACAGGGCGCAACGAATGCGGCGGGGGTACGACGGTTGCGGCGCACGCCAACGGGGCGCGACGTATGCGCCGCACCACGTAGATTGCATGGACGCCTCCCTCCCCACCACCGTCGCTGCGCGCGCTTATCGTTGCGCCCTGTGGCAACATTCAAGCGCACTTCGTGCGCGCGCGCTTCGCGCGGTTGAACGCCAAGAGGAGAAACTGCCATGCACTCTACCACCACCACGCTGCCCATCGTCGCCATTGATCTTGCCAAGAACACCTTTCAGCTCTACTACATCGGCACCGATGGCAAACCGGTCAATCGCCGCATCACGCGCGCTCGACTGCTCACCTTCTTCGCCAACCGCGAACGTTCGCTGGTGGCCATGGAAACCTGCGGTGGCGCACACCACTGGGCACGGCAACTGATGGCGCTCGGTCACGAAGTCAAACTGCTGCCCGCGCAACACGTCAAAGCCTTCGTACAGGGCGACAAGACCGATGCCAAGGATGCCCAGGCCATTTATGTTGCCGCCGGCCAGGCACACATCCACCCCGTGCCCGTCAAGAGCGTGCATCAGCAATCGCTCTTGATGCTTCACAACCAGCGCGCGGGGCTGCTCAAAGAGCGTATCGCAACAAGCAACCGGCTGCGTGCCTGCCTGCTGGAATTTGGCATCGCCCTGCCCGAAGGCGCAGCCAAACTGCTGCGCGCATTGCCTGTCGCACTCGCGCAAGTCGAAGACAAAGAGAACCTGCCCACATGGCTCCTCCAATCCATGCACCACTGCATGCAACACATTGCGTATTTGAACGAAGCAATTGCCGAGATTGAATGCACGCTCAAAGCCATCTGCACCCAAGACCCCGCCATGCACGCCATCCGTCAAATTCCCGGCATCGGCACACTTACCGCCACGGCGCTGATTGCCAGTGTGGACATTCACAGCTTTGAGAGTGCCCGTCAGTTTGCCAGCTCGCTGGGGCTGGCACCCAGACAAACGGGCACCGGTGGCAAAACGCGGCAATTGGGCTTATCCAAGCGCGGCAATGTACATCTGCGCCAACTGCTCATGCACGGCGCGCGCGCCGTGCTAACCCGCTGTCCCCATCGCTGCCGCTGGCTGATAGGACTCACGGCGCGTCGCCCGCGCAATGTAGCGGTTGCCGCGATGGCCAACAAACTCGCGCGCACCGTCTGGGCGGTGCTGGTGCGAGGCAAGCCATTTGAAGCCAGCAAATGGAACCCCTGCGAAGGCACGGCGCTAAGCGTCTAACGCACCGCACGGCACATTTGCAATACCCACCCAAGCTGGATCACTTTCCAAGGAGAGCATGAAACAAGCACTGTGATGGGACAAGCAGGCCAAGCCCGCGTGCAGACACTCCGAGCGCCCCTATGGGTGAAAAACCCGTCGTGTAGATTGGAACTGCACGCTGCGAATGCCATCATGGCCAGCAGGCAGTGCGCCTGCGCAAACAGGCCGAATGTAAGAATGCACTGCCTCACCCTTGCCTAGCACAATGCCGACACTTGCACTCCGGGAGGCGTCCATGTAAGAGGCGCGATTCATCGCGCCCTAATGGGTTATGTTCAGGGGGGGGGGAACGGGGTACGACAAACGCCCTGCACCCTACCGCACAAAGCGCCCGCATGGGGCGCTTTTTTATGGAGCGCGAGCGTCCCGCTCGCAAGAGTGCGGGCAAGATGCCCGTTTGCGCGCCCGGTTGGGCACGCGGGGCGGCAGCGGAAAAACCCGATGGTTGCGGCGGAAATGGCGCGGGCGCGATGAATCGCGCCCCTACGGGCTGCGTCGCCGCCGTAGGGGCGCAATTCATTGCGCCCTAATGGGTTATATACAGGGGTGGGGTAGAAAACGGGGCGCGGGCGGATCACAAAAACGGCGGGCAAGCCCGCCGTTTTCGCATTGCGCCGAGTGCGGCGTTAGCGCAGGCGTTCGGTCAAATGGCGGCGCACGGAAAGGGCGCTGCCGAGCCAGCCGAGGAAGGCGGCGAAGCCGACCAGCGCCAGCGCTTCCATGCCGTTGGGGCCGCGCAGGGTGAAAATGGCGCCGTAGGCGGCGGCGAGCGTCTCAGTGGGCGATTGCAGCACGCCAATCACAATCCATACCGCGACCAGCGCGGCAACGCCGCCGAGCACACCTTGCAGGCAGGCGAACCAGTAGAAGGGGCGGCGGATGAAGGGGTCGGTCGCGCCCAGCAGGCGGCTGACTTCGATTTCGTGGCGCTGGGTGAGAATTTGCAGGCGGATGGTGTTGAAGGTAATCACGACCAGCGCGAACGCCAGCAGGCAGGCGAGCGCGAGCACCGCTGTTTTCGCCAGTTCCAGCAGCGCGTGCAGGCGGTCGACCCATTCCGAGTCCAGTTGTACGTGTTCGACACCGCGCCAGCGCTTGACGCGCGCGCTCAGTTCGCCAAACAGCGCCGGGTCGTCGCCCTTGACGGTGACCACGAAGGCGTCAGGCAGCGGGTTTTCGGGCAGGGCGCGCACAACGTCGTCAAGGCCGGAACGTTCCAGTTCTTGCAGGGCGTTGTCGCGCGAGACGAAACGGACGGTTTTTACGACTTCGTCATCCCGCAGGCGTTCCATGACTTCGTCGATGACGGCTTGCTTGGCGTCCATGGCCAGAAAGATGCTGATTTCGGGCGCGCCGGAAACACCGTGCGCCAGCCGCGCGATGTTGTCCAGCAGCAAATAGCCACAGGCGGGCAGCGCCAGCGCAATACCGATGACCAGCACCGAGAGCATGGAACCCAGCGGCTGCGCGGCAAGCCGTTGCAGAGCCTGCCCCATGGCGCGCATGTGAAGATAGAGCCAGTGACTCATGCGCCGTCTCCTACCACCAGTTTGCCGTGATCCAGAATGATGCGGCGGGGCCGGTTGGTCATGAACAGGGCGGCATCGTGCGTGGTGACCAGCACGGTGACGCCTGCGGCGTTGAACGATTTGAACAGGCGCGAGATTTCCACCGCGTAGGCGTTGTCCAGGTGCGCGGTGGGTTCGTCGGCAATCAGGATGGAGGGGCGGTTGACAATGGCGCGCGCAATCGCCAGCCGTTGCTGTTCGCCGCCGGAAAGTCCGATGGGACGCTCGTTGCCGCGCCCGGCAAGACCAACCCGTTCCAGCGCGGCGGCGGCGCGGCGCGCGGCTTCTTTCGGCGGGTGACCGGTGATGACCAGCGGCAGGACGACGTTGTCAAACACGCTGCGGTCATGCAGCAGGCGGTTATCCTGCATCACCAAGCCCAGACTGCGACGCAGATAGGGCACGGCGCTGGGTTTGAGGCGCGAGACATCTTGCCCGTTAATCAGCACGCGCCCACGGGTGGGGCGCTCGATGGCGGCAATCATTTTCAGCAGCGTGCTTTTGCCCGCGCCGGAGTGCCCGCAAAGCACGGCCAGTTCGCCGTGGCGCAGGGTGAAGCTGACATCGGCCAGCGCGGTGTAGCCGCCGGGATAACGTTTGGTGACGTGTTCAAAGACAATCATGCGCCCCTCCCTTCGCCAAACAGCGCGCCGACAAACTGCGCGGCAACGAAAGGCTGCAAGTCTTCAATGCCTTCGCCCACGCCGATGAAGCGCAGCGGGCGCGGGTATTGCCGCGCAATCGCGGCGAGCACGCCGCCTTTGGCGGTGCCGTCGAGCTTGGTAATCACCAGCCCGGTCACGCCTACCGAGGCGTCGAAGGCTTTCAGTTGCGCCAGCGCGTTCTGGCCGATGTTGCCGTCGAGCACCAGCAGCACTTCGTGCGGTCCGACGCCGTTGGCTTTGGCGATGACGCGCTTGACCTTGGCAATTTCTTCCATCAGGTGCAGTTGCGTGGGCAGGCGACCGGCGGTGTCGGCCAGCACTACGTCTACGCCGCGCGCTTGCGCTGCGGAAATGGCGTCAAAAATGACGGCGGCGGAATCGGCGCTTTGCTGGCTGATGACGGTCACGCCGTTGCGCTCGCCCCAGGTGGCGAGTTGTTCGCGCGCGGCGGCGCGGAAGGTGTCGCCCGCCGCCAGCAGCACGCTTTTGCCCTGCGCCTGAAAATGCTTGGCCAGTTTGCCGATGGAAGTCGTCTTGCCCGCGCCATTGACGCCGACCAGCATGATGACAAAGGGCTGATGCGCGGAAACGTCCAGCGGTTGTTCCAGCGGTTTGAGCAGACCGGTGAGCAAGTCTGCCAGCGCGGCTTGCAGTTCATCGGCGGTTTGCAGCCCTTCCTGCTTCCAGCGCGTGCGCAGTTCTGCCAGCAGCCAGGTGGTCGCCTCAACGCCGCAATCGGCCATCAGCAGCGCGGTTTCCAGTTCTTCGAGCAGGTCTTCGTCGATTTTGCGCAGCCCCACGAAGGCGCTGAACTGGTGCGAAGTGCGCGCCAGCCCTTGTTTGAGGCGCGCCAGCCAGCCGGTGCGCGGTGCGGCAGGCTTTTCTGCGGACGCGGGCGCGGGCGCGGGTTCGGGTGTGCTTGCGGGGACGGCTTCAGCAGCGGGCGGCGCGGCAGTTTCGGCTGCGGGTTCGGCTGCGGCCTCTGGCAGTGCCGGTGCGGGCAGCGCCTCTTCTTCGCGCGCGTCCTCGGCGGCAGGTGCGGGTTTTTCTTTTTTGAAAAATCCAAACATGAATCTGTGGGAACGGGTTACGACCGATGCGTCGGTCTGGCAAGAAGCAAACAAAAATTGTCACAAATGCAGCGCGCCCACTTTCTGCGCTTTTCTGCGCGGGCGCGCCACAGCCGTTAAGATGCTGCCTTTTCAAAACCGCCCGATTCTACCAGATGCAAACTCTCACCCGTTTTCTTCTCGCCGCCGCAAGCGGCGCGCTGCTCTCGTCCGCCCCGCTGGCAGCCAGCGCCCCCGATGCGCCGCCCGCCGCCGCGCAAACCTTTGAAACCCGTCTGGATAACGGCATGAAGGTCATCGTGCGCGAAGACCACCGCGCCCCTTCGGTGGTGCATATGGTGTGGTACGGCGTCGGTGCCATGGATGAGCCGCCGGGTCTGACCGGCATTTCGCACATGCTGGAACACGCCATGTTCAAGGGCACGGCGAACATCCCCGCCGGCGAATTCAGCCGCCGCATCGCGCAGATGGGCGGGCGCGAAAATGCCTTTACCAGTCATGACTATACGGCGTATTTCCAGCAGATTCCGCCCGCCGAACTGGGCAAGGCGATGGCGCTGGAAGCCGACCGCATGAGCAACCTGCAAGTGTCCGACGAACTTTTTTTGCCCGAGCGTGACGTAGTTGCCGAAGAACGGCGAATGCGCACGGAAGACAACCCCCATACGTTGCTTTTTGAACAACTGATGGCCACCGCCTACCAGTCGCATCCCTACCATCATCCGGTCATCGGCTGGATGGACGACATCCGCCACTACAGCGCGCAAGCGGCGCTGGACTGGTACCGCACCTGGTATGCGCCCAACAATGCCACGCTGGTGGTGGTGGGCGATGTGGCGCACGCAGAAGTCTTCGCGCTCGCCCGCCAGCATTACGGCGCGGCAAAATCGCGCCCGCTGCCCACGCGCCGCGTGCAGGAAGAAGCCCCGCAGCGCGGCGCGCGCGAAGTGCGCGTACACGCGCCGGCAGCCGTGCCGGTGCTGTATCTGGCCTGGCCGGTGCCAGTGATTCGCGACGTGAAGGACGCGCGCGACGCTTACGCGCTGGAAATGCTCTCGGCGATTCTCGATGGTTCCGAAGGCGCGCGCCTGCCGCGCAAACTGGTGCGCGCCACCGGCATGGCGATTTCCGCCGGTACGCATTACAGCAACATCTCGCGCGGCCCCGGTCTGTTCATTTTCAGCGCCGCGCCCACGCCTGAGCACAACACCGAAGAACTCGCCCGCGCCTTTCTGGACGAAATCGCCGAAATTGCCGAAAACGGCGTCAGCGCCGAAGAATTGCAGCGCGCCCTCACGCAGGCCACCGCCCAGCAGGTCTACAAGCGCGATTCCCTGATGGGGCAAGCGATGGAAATCGGCGCGCTGGAACTCACCGGCCACCGCTGGCAGGATGACGCCGCGCTGCTTGCCGGTCTGGCGCGTGTCACCAGCGAAGACGTGCAGACCGTCGCCCGCCGCTATTTCACGCCCGAGCACACCACGCGCGCCGAGCTGATTCCCACCACCGATGCGCCCGCCAGCGCGCCCCGCCCCTAACCCCCCGTTTTTTCGTAAAGGCTGCCCATCATGCCCTGCCGTACTTTTCTTGCCCCGCTCCTTGCCGCCTGCCTTGCCGCCGTGCCGCTTGCCGCCCGCGCCGTGCCGGAAATCACGCACTGGCAACTTGCCAACGGTGCCAGCGTGCATTGGGTGCAAACCCGCGCCCTGCCGATGCTGGATATTGAAGTCGCCTTTGCCGCCGGTAGCGCCTTTGAACCTGCCGAGCGCGCCGGTCTGGCAGAGCTTGCCGCCGAACTGCTGCCCACCGGCGCGGACGGTTTGAGCGAACAGCAAATTGCCGACCGTCTGGCCGACACCGGCGCGCAGCTCGACACCCACGCCGACACCGACCGCGCCAGCCTCACCCTGCGCACCCTCTCGGAACCCGCCCAGCGCGACGCGGCGCTGGCGCTGGCGGCGCAAATTCTCGCCACGCCCACCTACGCTGCCGACGTGGTCAAGCGCGAAAAGGGGCGCGCCATCGAGACGCTGAAAGACGCCCGTACCCGCCCCGCTGCGCTGGCGGGCGAAGCCCTCACCCGCGCCCTGTACGGCGCCACGCCTTACGGCCACGTCGCCACCGAAGACACGCTTGCCGCCATCACGCCGGTGGACTTGCGCGAATTTCATCACCGCCTGTACACCGCCGACAATGCCCGCATCACCATCGTCGGGCAAGCCACGCGGGAAGAAGCGCAGAAAATTGCCGAACAGCTTACCGCGCACCTGCCGCGTGGCGAGCGCCTGGTGCCGCCCGCCAGCGCCAGCGCTGTCACGACCGATGCCGCCGGAAAAACCGAGCGCATCGCCAATGCTTCCAGTCAGGCGCACATCCTCATCGGTCAGCCGCTGCTCACCCGCACCGACCCCGATTACTACCCGCTGCTGGTCGGCAACTACGTGCTGGGCGGCGGCGGCTTCGTTTCGCGGCTGACCACCGAAGTGCGCGAAAAGAACGGTCTGGCGTACAGCATCGCCAGTTATCTGGAACCGCGCACCGCCCCGGGGCCGTTTGTCATCAGCCTGCAAACGCGCGGGCGGCAGGCGGATACGGCGCTGAAAATCGTGCGCGACGTGGTGCAGGATTTTCTCGCCAACGGCGTGCGCGCCGACGAACTCAAGGCGGCGCAAGACAATCTGGTCAACGGCTTTGGCCTGAAACTGGATTCCAACGCCAAGATTCGCGCCTACGTGGCGATGATTGCCTTCTACGACCTGCCCGATAACTGGCTGGAAATGTGGCCGAAGAAAGTCGCCGCCGTCACCGTGGAAGAAGTGCAGGATGCCTGGCGGCGACGCCTGCACGCCGACCAGCTCGCCACCATCGTCGCCGGTGGCGAGGGCGACACCGATGAACACCCCGCGCCGCCGCCGCAAAGCGGCATGGAAAGCGCCGCACACCGCCACGCCGACGCGCCATGACGCAGGTACGCATCACCGGCGGGCTTTGGCGCTCGCAGCGCGTGCCGGTGTGCAACGCGCCGGGGCTGCGCCCCACGCCGGATAGTGTGCGTGAGACCCTCTTCAACTGGCTCGGGCAAGACCTCAGCGGCTGGCGCTGTCTGGATTTGTTCGCCGGCAGCGGCATTCTGGGCATCGAGGCGGCTTCGCGCGGCGCAGCCGAAGTGCTCCTCATTGAGCGCGACCGTCGCATCCTCGGTACATTGCAAAAACGGCTCGCCCGGCTGAATGCGCCACAAATCCAGACTTTTGCCGCCGATGCGGTAGAATTCGCCCAGCGCTCGCCCGGCGGTTTTGACCTGATTTTTGCCGACCCGCCCTACCGTTCCGACCTGCTCGCGCGGCTTGCCCCGGCACTGGAACGTTTGCTTGTCCCCGGCGGCTGGCTGTATGCGGAAGCGCCCGCGCCGATTGCCGAACTGGGCTGCTGCCGCACCGTAAAACAAGGCCGCGCCGGGCAAGTGTGCTACCACCTGCTGCAACGACAAGGAACCCCGCCCGCATGACTCACGCGCTTGCCGTCTATCCCGGCACTTTCGACCCGCTCACCCGGGGGCACGAAGACCTCGTGCGCCGCGCGTCCCTCATCTTCGACCGATTGATTGTCGGCGTGGCAGAAAGCACCGGCAAGCAGCCGTTCTTTTCTTTTGAAGAGCGCGTGGAAATCGCCCGCGAAGTGCTGGAACCGTACCGCAACGTGGAAGTCTGCGGCTTCAAGGGGCTGCTGATTGACTTTCTCACCCAGCACAACGCCCGCATCGTGCTGCGCGGACTGCGCGCGGTCTCGGACTTTGAATACGAGTTTCAGCTCGCCGGCATGAACCGCAAGTTTTACCCGGACGTGGAAACCATCTTTCTGACGCCCTCCGAGGAATACATGTTCATTTCCGGCACCATCGTGCGCGAAATCGCCCGTCTGGGCGGCGACATCAGCCGTTTTGTGCAGCCGCAGGTCATCGCCCGCCTGCACGGACGGCAACACTGATTTTTTCACCCTACCCATAACAAAGGCTCACCATCATGGCTCTGAAAATCACGGAAGACTGCATCAACTGTGACGTTTGCGAACCCGAATGCCCGAACGAGGCCATTTCGCAAGGCGACGAAACCTATCAAATCAACGCGGACAAATGCACCGAGTGCGTCGGCCATCACGACGAACCCCAGTGCCAGCAAGTCTGCCCCGTCGACTGCATCGTCCATGACGAAGCCCGCAAGGAGTCCCGCGAACAGTTGCTGGCCAAGTTCCAGAAACTTTCCGGTAACGCCTGACGCCCATGCCGCGACTGTCCCTGCCCGCCCTGCGCTTTTCCCGCCGCTGGCTGGTGGCAGTCGTCTGGCTGCTTTCCCTTGCCTTTACTGCCTGGGTCATCGCGCGCATCGTCTTGCGCCTGAGCGCCCCGGCGCCACTGGCGGTCTCGCCGCCGCCGCTGCCCAGCGCCGAAGAAGCCGCGCAGCAAATTGCGCTCGCCGCCCCGTTTGGCGGTGCCCCTGCGGTGGCGGGCGAAGCCGCGAGCGCGCCGGCGCAGTTTCGCCTGATTGGGGTGGCGACCGGCTTTGGCATCTGGCCGGGTTTTGCGCTGTTGCAGCCGACGGACGGCCCGGCGCGCGCGGTCGCCCTGGGCGATGAACTCGCCCCCGGCGTCAAGCTCGTCGCCTTGCGCGGCGACACCGCCGAAATCGAACGCAACGGCAGCCGGGAGACGCTGCCGCTGTCGCGCGAAAACGCCGCCGTGGTCTCCGACACGCTCACCGCCACGCCGCGCCCGCCCGTGCAGCCGCCGCCGCAGCAACAAACCGCCCCGCCGCCGGTCAAGATGCCGCCGCCCGTCCAGCGCCTTGCCAACCGCCGCCCGGCACCGCCTACCCCCTAGTCTTTCAGGATTTTTTCCCCGATTCCGGATTTTCCCGCATGACCGCACCGTTTTTCCGCCGCGCCCTTTGCGGCCTGCTCTTCGCCTCCCTGCCCCTGTTTGCCGCCCACGCGCAAACCGCGCCGGAAGACGACACCGTCTCGCTCAACTTCGCCAATGCCGAAATCACCTCGGTGATTGAAGCCATCGGCAAAATTTCCGGCAAGAACTTCCTGATTGACCCGCGCGTCAAGGGCACGCTCAACATCGTCACCAACACGCCCGTCTCACGCGACTTGTGCTATCAAATTCTGCTCTCGGCGCTACGCCTGCAAGGCTACACCGCCGTAGAAAGCAAGGGCGTGACCAAAATCGTGCCGGAAGCCGACGCCAAACAGCACGGCGTGCCGGTGGGCAAAAAAATCACCGGCGGCGACCGCCTCGTGACGCAAGTCTTTCCGCTGCAACACGAATCGGCAACACAAATGGTCAACGTGGTGCGCCCGCTGGTCTCGCCCAACAATTCCGTCACCGCCTTTCCGACCAACAACACGCTGGTGGTCACCGACTACGCGGACAATCTGGAACGCATCGCGCAGATTATCGAATCGGTCGATGTCGCCCCGGGGGACGTGACCGTCATCCGCCTGCAACACGCCATCGCTGCCGACCTTGCCGACACCGTCAACCGCCTGCTAAGCGGCGGTGGCGCGACGATGAACGCCATCCAGCAAGGCACGGCGGTGGGCGTGCCCGGCACGGGCGCGGGCGTGCAGATTGTGCCCGACACCCATTCCAACAGCCTGCTGGTGCGCGCGCAGCATCCTTCGCAACTGCGCAGCGTGCGCCAGATTGTCGCCGCGCTCGACCAGCCCGGCGCGGGCGGCAACATTCACGTCGTCTATCTGAAAAACGCCGAAGCGGTGAAAGTGGCCGAGACGCTCAACCAGGCGGTGCAAAGTTTCAACACCACCGCTTCCAGCAGCACCGACAGCAGTTCCAGCAGCAACAGCAGCAGCGGCACGCAAGATGGCCGCCAGACCAACAATCTGGGCACCAGCAACACGCAGCAAACCAGCACCGTGGGCAACAACAGCCTCGTCGCCGGTGCCACCGTGCAGGCCGACCCGATTACCAACGCGCTCATCATCGTCGCGCCAGAGAGCATCTACCGCAACCTGCGCAACGTCATCGACCAGCTCGACCGCCGCCGCGCGCAGGTCTATATCGAAGCGCTGATTGCCGAAATTTCCACCGAGCACGCCGCCGAGTTTGGCATCCAGTGGCAAAGCACCAACATTCCCACCGACGGCGCCAAGGGCAACCACGTCTTTGGCGGCAGCAACTTTGGCGGCCCCGGGCAAAACATCATCGGTGCCATGGCCGACCCCACCTCGCTGGGGCGCGGGCTGAACCTGCTGGTTGGCGGCGGCACCGTGCGCGTGCCCATCAACGGCCAGATGGTCGATATTTTCAGCCTCGGCGCGCTGGCGCGTTTCCTCGCCACCGACAACCGCACCAACATCCTTTCCACGCCCACCATCGTTACGCTGGACAACGAACCGGCAAAAATCGTCGTCGGGCGCAACCTGCCCTTCGTCACCGGCCAATACACCAACACCGGCAGCAGCACCGCCACGCTCAACCCCTTCCAGACCATTGAACGGCAGGATGTGGGGCTGACGTTGGAAGTGCGCCCGCAAATTTCCGAAGGCGGTGCCATCAAGCTCGACATCTATCAAGAAGCCTCCACCGTGCTCGATGCCACCGACACCACCAACGGCCCGACCACCAGCAAGCGTTCCATCAAGTCCACCGTGCTGGTCGATGATGGTGCCATCATCGCGCTGGGCGGGCTGGTGGAAGACACGCAAAGCGCCGGCGAAGAGCGCGTGCCGCTGCTGGGCGATATTCCCGTCGCCGGGCAACTGTTCCGCTACAACACCCAGAAGCGCGCCAAAACCAATCTCGTCGTTTTCCTGCGTCCGGTCATTTTGCGCGACGAAGGCAGCTATGTTGATTTGACCCGCGCGCGCTACAACGACGTGCGCACCCAGCAGCGCGCACAAGAAGGCAACCGCCGCCTGCAAGTCGACGACCCGCCGCAACTGCCCGAAATGCCCGAAGCTGCGCCCGCACCCGCGCCCGCCGCAGAGCGCGCCATTCCCACGCAGCCGCCCGCGCCGGTGCAAGCCATCCCGCTGGACATTCCCTTCCTGAACGTCAGCGACGGGCTGAACCGCGATGCACCCGCGCCCGCCGCCCCGCAAGCCGCGCCAGAACCCGCGCCCGCGCCGGAACCCGCCCCCGCGCCCGCACCGGCGGCAGCGCCGTTCAGCATCAACCGCCCCCGCCTGTAACCGTCCATGAGTGCCGCGCTGCCTTACAGCTTCGCCAAAGCCCACGGCATCCTGCTTGCCGGTGCCAATGATGCGCAGGCAGAACTGTGGCTGCGTGGCGCGCCTGCCCCGGCGGCGCTGGCTGAAGTGCGGCGCACGCTGGGCAAACCGCTCAAACTCACGCGCCTTGCCGCTGCTGACTTTGACGCCCGGCTTGCCGAAGCCTACAGCGGCGGCAGCGACAACACCGCCGAAATCCTCGCCGATGTCAATGAAGATTTCGACCTCTCGCAGTTGATGACCGACCTGCCGCCGGTCGAAGACCTGCTGGAAGCGCAGGATGACGCGCCCATCATCCGCATGATTAACGCCCTGCTCACACAAGCCGTGCGCGAGGGCGCGTCCGACATTCACATCGAACCGTATGAAACCACCTCCGTCGTGCGCCTGCGCCGCGATGGCGTGCTGCGCGACATTGCCCGCCCGCATCGCGGCTTGCACGCGGCGATGGCTTCGCGCATCAAGGTGATGGCCAGCCTCGACATTGCCGAAAAGCGCCTGCCGCAAGATGGTCGCATCAGCCTGCGGCTGGCGGGGCGGCAGATTGACGTGCGCGTCTCCACGCTGCCCACCACGCATGGCGAGCGCCTCGTGCTGCGTCTGCTCGACAAAGGCGGCGAGCGCCTCTCGCTAGGCACGCTGGGCATGGACGCGCCCACCGCCGAGCGTTTTGCCGCCCTGCTTGCCCAGCCGCACGGCATTTTGCTCGTCACCGGCCCCACCGGTTCGGGCAAATCCACCACGCTCTACGCCGCGCTGCAAAGCATGGATGCGGGGCGGCAAAACATCGTCACCGTCGAAGACCCGGTGGAATTTGACTTGCCCGGCGTCGGGCAAATTCCCGTCAACAGCCGCATCGGGCTGACCTTTGCCCGCGCGCTGCGCGCCATTTTGCGCCAGGACCCGGATGTCATCATGATTGGCGAAATCCGCGACCTGGAAACCGCGCAAATCGCCGTGCAGGCAAGCCTCACCGGTCACCTCGTGCTGGCTACGCTGCACACCAACGATGCCGCCAGCGCCGTCACCCGTCTGATTGACATGGGCATCGAGCCGTTCCTGCTCGCTTCCACGCTGCGCGGCGTGCTCGCCCAGCGCCTCGTGCGCCGCCTCTGCCCGCAGTGCCGCCAGCCGCACGCCGCCACCGCCATTGAGCGCCAGCGCATCGGCGCCGGTTGCCCCGATACGCTCTACACCGCGCCGGGCTGCCCCGAATGCAGTCACACCGGCTACAACGGGCGCAGCGGCGTCTATGAACTGCTCACCAGCGACGAGACCTTCGCCCGCCTGGTGCATGACGGCGCTGACGAAGCCGCGCTGCGCGCGCACGCCCGCGCGCAAGGCGCGCTGGGGCTGCGCGAAGACGGTCTGCGCCACCTCGCCAGCGGGCTGACCGCCGCCGAAGAACTGTTACGCGCCACGCGCGACTGATGCCGCCGACGCCATGAGTGCCTTTCGCTATCACGCACTGGATGCCAACGGCAAGCCGCAAAACGGCATTCTGGAAGCCGACAGCAGCCGGGCGGCGCGCGCCGCGCTGCGCGAACGCGGCCTCTATCCGCTGGAAGTCACCAGCGTAGCCAACCGCGACGGCGAACGCAGCAGCGCCCGCCAGCGCCTGAAAGATGCCGACCTCTCCCTGCTCTCGCGCCAATGGGCAACGCTGCTGGCCAGCGGGCTGACGGTGGAGCAATCGCTCGCCGCGCTGGCCGAACAGGCAGAATCTGAGGCCGCGCGCACCATCCTTGCCGGTATCCGTTCCGAAGTCATGGCGGGGCACAGCCTGCGCGCCGCGCTCGACCGCTATCCCGCCGCCTTCCCCGCGATTTACCGCGCCTCGGTCGCCGCCGGGGAAAAATCCGGCGAACTCGGGCGCATCATGATGCAGTTGGCAGACTATCTGGAACAACGCACGCGCCTGCGCCAGAAAACGCTGCAAGCGCTGCTCTACCCGGGCATTGTCGCCACCGTCGCGGTGCTCATCATCGTCGCCCTGATGACCTACGTCGTGCCGCAGATTGTCAGCGTCTTCCAGCAAGGCAAGCAGGCGCTGCCGTATCTCACGCGCGTGCTGATTGTCGCCTCGGACCTGCTGCGCGACTGGGGCTGGCTGCTGCTGATTCTCCTCGCCAGCGTCGGCATCGCGCTGCATCTGGCGCTGCGCGAAGCGCACTTTCGCCGCCGCTGGGACGCGCTCTGGCTGCGCGCGCCGCTGCTGGGCAAACACCTGCGCACGCTGGACGCCACCCGCTTTGCCAGCACCTTGTCGATTCTCGCCAGCAGCGGCGTGCCCTTGCTGGCGGCGCTGGATGCCGGGCGCGAAGTCATGGGGCGGCTGCCGCTCAAAGATGCCGTGCAAGATGCCACCGCCCGCGTGCGCGAAGGGCAATCGCTCTCCCGTGCACTGGGTGCGACCCGCGCCTTTCCGCCGCTGCTCATTCACATGATTGCCAACGGTGAGGCCACCGGGCGGCTGGACGAACTGCTCGACCGTGCCGCCCGCCTGCAACAGCAAGAGCTGGAAAACCGCACCGCCACGCTCACCACGCTGCTCGAACCCATGTTGCTGCTCATCATGGGTGTGGTCGTGCTCATCATCGTGCTGGCCGTCATGCAGCCTATAATCGAAACCAACACCATGCTCAGGTAAATCCATCATGACCCACAACACCTCACTTCGCCGCACGCGCGGCTTCACCCTCATCGAACTGATGGTCGTCATCGTCATCCTTGGCGTGCTCGCCGCCTTCATCGTGCCGCGCATCATGGATCGCCCCGACCAGGCGCGCCAGACTGCCGCGCAAACCGACATTGCCACGCTCATGCAGGCGCTCAAGCTCTACAAGCTCGACAACCGCGTCTATCCCTCCGCCCAGCAAGGCCTGAACGCGCTGGTGCGCAAACCCGAACAGCCGCCCGTGCCGCCCAACTGGAAGCCCTATCTCGAACGCCTGCCCAACGACCCCTGGGGGCACCCCTACCAATACCTCAACCCCGGTCTGCACGGCGACGTAGACGTGATGAGCTTCGGCGCCGACAACCAGCCCGGCGGCGAAGGCTATGATGCCGACATTGGCTCCTGGGGGCCGAACTAAGCGCGCGGCGCAAACACGAAAACGGGCCACTGTGCCCGTTTTTTCATTTCCCCGCCCGCACCCTGCCCGGTGCTGCCAACCATGAACTACCTGCGCGAAAACAACATCTCCTTTGCCGCCTTCCGCCGTCTGGGCTATTTGATGGCGTTTCTCGGCGGCGCCATCAATGCCGGCGGCTTTTTCGCCGTGCAGCACTACACCTCGCACATGTCCGGCGAAATGGCCAACATTGCCGACGCGCTCTATCTCGGCCACTGGAAATCCGCGCTAACCTCGTTTCTGATGGTGTTGAGCTTCATTTTCGGCGCCGCCCATTCAAGCTGGACGATTCTGTGGGCAAAGCGCCAGCGTTTTCGCAGCTCGTTTGGTCTTTCCATGTGGCTGGAAGCCATCTACATGCTGGCCTTCGGGATGCTCGCCACCTTGCTCAACGAATTTGGCGACACCTATTTGCTGTGGTCGCCCACGGTGATGACGCTGTGCTTCATCATGGGCATGCACAACACGGTGATGACCATTCTTTCCAACGGCGTAGTGCGCTCCACGCACATGACGGGCTTTACCACCGACATCGGCATTGAGCTATCCAAAATGCTCTACTACAGCCGCAGCGACAACCCGAAACTGCCCGATGTCACCGTCAACCGCCCGCGCGTCAAGCTCTTTGTCGGCGTCATGGTCAGCTTTGTGCTTGGCGGCTATCTGGGCGCGGTGGGCGTCAACCTCATCGGCTACCAGTTTGTCTGGCCGGTGGCGGTCGTGCTGTTTGCAACGGGCGCGACCTCAATCGGCTACGACGTAAAACTGCGCCTGCGCATGTGGCTTTCCCGCCGCCGCAAAAACCCAAACCGCCGCCCCTGAAGGCGGCGCAGCGTTTGCACACCATCCGTCGCCGCTTTGCCGTCGGCAAACCGCCTTCGCCCCGCGACGTTTCCCGCATCCCCACGCCGTGTTTTTCGTGTCGCATCCGACTGGGAGCGCGGGCATCTTGCCCGCTGTTGTGCGCGCGGGACGCTCGCGCTCCCATAGACGCAGCGAATGACTCCACCGCTGCCGCCCTCCGTCACGGCGCCGGTCAAATCACGCGCTCTGGCGGGAAGCAGGCGATGAAGTCGTCGGCGCTCATCGGGCGGGCGAAGAAATAGCCCTGCATGAAGCGGCAGCCGTAGGAGGCGAGGAAATCGCGGTGTTCGGCGGTTTCCACGCCTTCGGCGACGACATCCAGCCCCAGCGCGGAGGCCATTGCCAGCGAGGCGGTGGTGATGGCGGCGTTTTCGATGTCGTCGGGCAGGTTGTGGATGAACGAGCGGTCGAGCTTGATGCGGTGCAGCGGCAGCCCTTTGAGCGCGCCCAGCCCGGAATAGCCGGTGCCGAAGTCGTCCAGCGAAAGCGAAAGCCCCATGTTGACCAGGTCGTCCAGGCGCGCAAAGAGGGTTTCGTTGGCGTCACGAATGGCGGTTTCGGTAATTTCCAGATCAATGCGCGTGGGGTTGGCCTGCGTTTGTTCCAGCAGTTGCCGTACCTGGTCGACAAAATCCGGGCGCGCCAGTTGCAAGGCAGAAACGTTGATGGAGACCAGCAGGTTTTCGTAGCCCAGCGCGCTCCACAGCCGCTGCTGCGTGAAGGCTGCGCGCAACACCCAGCGACCAAGCTGGTCGATGAGACCGCAGTTTTCTGCCACCGGAATGAAACGGTCCGGCGGGATGTTGCCCAGTTCCGGATGCGGCCAGCGCAGCAGCGCTTCGACACCGGCCACGCGCCCGGTGACGTATTCAATCTGCGGCTGATAGAGCAGGGTAAATTCATCATCGCGCAAGGCGCGGCGCATCCCGTTTTCGAGAATCACCTGCTGGTGGACGCGGTCGTTCATTTCCTGCACGAAGAAGCGGAAGTTGTTGCGCCCGTCTTCCTTGGCGGCATACATGGCGGTGTCGGCGTGCTTGAGCAGCGTGGTCACGTCGTTGCCGTCTTCGGGATAGACGGCAATGCCCAGCGAGGCGGAAATGGTGAATTCGGTGATGCCGAGCATGACGGGTTCGGAAAGCTCGGTGAGCATCCGCTGCGCGACTTCGGCGGCGTTGTCCTGCGATTGCAGCGCGGGCAGTACGACGACGAATTCGTCCCCACCTTGCCGCCCCAGCACGTCGCCCTGGCGCAGCGCGCGCCCCAGGCGCTCGGAGACGGTTTTCAGCAGACGGTCGCCCTCGGCGTGGCCGAGCGAGTCGTTGATGTTCTTGAAGTGGTCCAGATCCACGAAGATGATGGCCAGCATGGTCTCGTCGCGGGCGGCTTGCTGCACGGCCTTGGCGGCCTGTTCCTGCCAGTAGCTGCGGTTGGGCAGTTTGGTGAGCGGGTCAAGCAGCGCCATTTGACGGATGTCTTCTTCGGTCTTGCGCATCATGGTGACATCTTGCGCACGCAAGACGAGGCGGCACAGTTTGCCGTCTTCACCCGCATCGCCTTCCAGCCCGACGTGCAAAATGCGCCCGCCGACGCTGAAATCCTGCCCCTGCTCGTAGAGGCTGTGCTGCACGCTGCTGAGCATCTGCACGAAGCGGTGGCGTTCCTTGCTGGAGAAAAGCTGCACCACTTGCCGCAAGTCCGGCACCGCATCATTGGGCGAGAGACCGAAGAGCGAGAAAAATTCGTCCGAACAAATCGTCGAGCGGGTCGCCGGTTCGTATTCCCAGATGGCCAGCTTGGAGAGCAATTGCATCCGCGACAGCGCCACCGGCTGCTGCTGGCGCGTGCGGGTCAGTTCGGTGGCACTGGCGGCGGCCAGTTCCATGTGTTCGCGGGCGTGCCCGGCGCTAATCAGCAAAAATGCCGAGACCAGCGCAACAATGGCGAGCATCCCGAAAATGCCGCCCGGCCACAGCCAGTCCCAGCCCGTCGGCGCGCCACCGTCGGGCAGATAGAGCGCGATGACCAGACGCTGCCCGCCGGGCATCAACGCGCGTTTGTAGAACACATCCAGCGCCGAAGGGTGTCGCAGGCGCGCCGCGCACTCGGGCGAGGCGGCAAGCGGCACGGTGGCATCGTCTTCTGCCAGCAGGCACCAGTCGATGTTTTCGTGCACTTGCGTGAGCGCCGGGACATAGATGGTGTTGTCGGTGTAGCCGTCGGTTTGTTCCTGCCACGATTGTTCGGCCAGCGTCTGCAAGCTCACCACTGCCATCACCAGCCCGGATACACCCGGCGAAGGCACCGCCGCAGACGGCGGCCCGCCCGGCCTACGCGGTGGCAATTGGCGGTCGCCCGGCACGGGGAAGAAATACACCATTTCGCCATCGCCAATAATGCGCGCGGCAGCGCTGTTTTCCAGCCGTGTTGCCAGCGTGGCTGCATCACTCATGCGCGCATCATCGAGCACGTCCTTGCCCAGCGGCCCGGCACCGGCGGGCGAGGCGAATGTGACCGGCAACAAGACGCCGCCTTCTTCCGCGCGCGAGGTAATCACCTGAAACTCTTTGCGCCCGGTCATCTTGCGGATATACGCCTCGAAATCCTCGCGCTGGGCAGTGGGTACCAGCGGCAGCCAATAGACGCCGCGCAGTTCGGGATAGCGTTTGTGCACGTGCATCAGGCGTTGCTGGAACAATTGCGGCGTCAGCTTGCCATGCAGCATTTCCACAAACACCGCCATGTCCTGCAACATGAAGGTCTGCTCGTCCAGACGCCGGGAAAGGTGTTCCACATGGTGGCTTGCCATCGATTCAAAGGCGCCGTTTTCCGCCGCCTGCTGGCTGGAGATAAACACCGAGGTGCCCAGCGCGCTGAGTACCGCTGTTGCCAGCGACGGCACCAACACCTGCCACAGCCGGGGCGACCACGCCGGGCGCGGCAAGCCCCAGCACACCAGCAAGGCGGGCGTGAGCAACAGGGTGCAGCAAATGCCGCCCAGCCACCAGACCACCGCCACGGGCAGCGCCACGCCAAGCGGCTGGTCGCAAATCATCAGCAGGGCAAAGGCGGCGAAGGGTTCCAGCAAGGCGGAAACGGGGGCGACCACGCCCAGAAACAGCAGCACGTGCGGCGTGGTATCCAGCGTGCCCGGATACAAGCCCAGACGGCGCATCAGGCGCGAGGCCAGCAATGCCTGCACGCAAAATACCGGCGCCAGCGCCAGCGCCCAGACGCCAATATCCGGAAAACCGCCCGCGCGCCAGACGCCAAACAGCAGCGCCAGCGAACCCAGCAAAATGCCCGGCAAGGCTTTGCCACAACGCCACAGCATCGCCGCCAGCGCCACGCCGGTGGGGGCAAAAAAGATGGTTTCGTGCCCCGGCGTGGCAGGAATCATCAACGACAAGCAGCCAATCGCCACATGCAGCAGCACAATCAGCAGCGTTTCCAGCACAAAGCGCGAAGACCCCCAGGGAATTGCGCGCCACGTGGCCTGTTCGGCTTCAAGCAGCGCCGGGTCAACCGGCGCACTGCCTTCGCCGGCGAGCAATTTGCGCAGCCGCGCAAACAAACCGTCCGAGGCCGCCGGCGCCGCCTCACCCATGCCCATCGCCACCCGCGCCGAGGAAAGATTAAAAAGCCCCTGCGGGACGGGGAATTTCCCGTCCTCTTCCCCTTCTTCCCTGGGCGGAGAGTTGCTCTGTGCTTCCATCGTTTTTCGTTCTCGCCATATACAGCACAAGCGTGCCACGGAAAACACACCGTGACACGCCTGAAGCCGCGCCGTCAGTGGCGATGACTGGCTGTGTGCGGCTTAACACCCCCCGGTCAGCAAGCGCCGGGCAAGCCGTTCGCTGCCGGTGAGTTCGGAAAGGTGTTCCAGTTGACCGTTTTCATACGCCTGGTTGAACGTGGCGAGATCAATCGCCAACACCTTGCGGAAGGCTTTCACTGCCGCCGGCCCTTTGGTGGCGGCAATGCGCTCGCCATGGCCGCTGAGCACGTCCAGCATCGCCAGCGGATAGCGCACCGGCAAGCCAATGATTACGTGCTTCTTGCCAATCGCCAGACGGCTGGCAGCATAGGCATCGTCATACTTGCCGCTGAACAGCCCCATGAACCAGTCGGTGAAGGTGACCAGCAAGCCTTCCGGGTCGGTGACAAACTCGCGGGTGAAGTCGTGCGCCAGCAGGCGCTGGTAAAAATCATTGGCAACGGCGCTCACATTGGCACGTGCCTCGTCCTGAAGGCTGACCAGCAAGGCGCATTCTTCCGGCGTGAGCTGCAACATGTCCAGCAGCTCATGCACAACGGCCTCGTCTTTTGTCGCCCAGCTTTTACGATCCTCGACAGTCATGATGTCAAACCTCCCGCGTTAGAGGATGTTCGCCAGTTGTTCGACGGTATCAGAGGTCTCAATCTTGATCAGCCCCACGTTGCTGTCCTTGGGCGCAATCAGCGCCAGGCAGGCTTTCGTGCCGACCAGATAGATGAAGATGCGACCTTCGGAGGCCAGCAGGTTCATTTCCAGCACCTGCCCGGTGCGCAGCGATTCGGTGATGCGGCGGCTCACGCCGATGGCGGTGGCGGCCATTGCGGCCACCCGTGCGGGGTCGACGCTCTGGTCGCTAATCGCCTGCGCAATCGGCATCCCGTCGAGCGTACCCAGCAAACTGCCCTTCATGCCCGGGATGGCCTGGTTGAGGCGTTCCAGCGCGGACTGCAATTGTTCATGCTTGCTCATGACTTGGCTCCTCTCAAAACATTCCTTGAAATATAAAACAAAAACAAACCAACAAAAATACCAGACCGGCGTGCCCTCAGGCTGCCGACATGGCGGATTCCACCTGCTTCATCAGACAGACCACCGCCGAGCGCACGCTTTCGCGGTTTTCGGCATTGATTGCGATGACCTGATCTTCGGGCAGGTTGAAATATTTGGCGATGTCCTTGGCCTGCCAGCCCTTGGGCGCGATGTCGTGGCGCGTGGAGGCGATGACGAACGGCACCGGGTGGCGGCTGGTGACAAATTCCAGAATCTTGCGCGCGTGCGGGAAATCTTCCGGGCGGTCGCAAGGCACCAGCAAGAGCAGGCCGAGTGCGCCACGGCTCAGTTCATCCCACATGAAATCAAAACGTTCCTGCCCCGGCGTGCCGAAGATGTGCACCATGTAGTCGCCCAGGTCAATCTGACCGAAATCGAGCGCCACGGTGGTGTGGGTTTTACCGATGACTTCGGTGCTCAACTCGTCGGTATTGACCACGGGTGTTTGCGACAACGTGCGAATCAGCGTCGTCTTGCCAGCCCCGACCGGGCCGGAGATTACGATTTTGACTGCTTTTTTACTCATTCAAATGCCCCACTAAACGCTTGGCGATGATTGTGTTTTCCTGTTTCTGCTCGTTGCTGGCGGTTTGCGCAGTATACGCGCGCATCGGCCAGATTTTTCTCAACTCGCGCAGCCGGTGCAGATGGCGCAGCACCAGCCCGATGTCCAGATTCAGTTTTTGGCTGATTTCTTCCGCGCACGCGCCGGTCTCGAGCAGGGAACGGGCGGCGCGCAAAAAGTTTTCCAGCGCCGGCTCGAAGGTGGCGGTGCGCCCCTTGAGCATGGAAAAGCGGGTTTGCGGGTGCGGCAGGTCGTCTTGTTCGGAGCCTTGCGAAGCATCGAGCTTGTCGAGCAAATCACCCCAGCGCAGCGCCAGACCATGCGCGGGCACCGCACCTTCTTCAAACTGGAACGAGCCATTGCCCGTCACCATGCGCTTGAGCAGCAGGCGGATTTCGTCGGGCGAGTGCACGGCGCGCTCCAGCATGAACTGCTGCACCTGATCCCCATTGACGTTCAGCCGCAGACGCATCGAACCGGCGCCGCCCGCTTCGATGACAATCGAACCGGAACGCTCGCCCACGATGGAAACGATTTCCCGCATGGAAAATTTGGAAAGACTCCCAAAAATTGCCACGAAGTATTTCCTCCAGAGGTTTTCGGCGCGCACGCGCCTGAAAACGCGAATGTGTCTAGCGATGTGCCCTGCGACCCGCGCCAGCGGGCGTTGCGCCGGGCAGCACGTCAAATGAGGCGCAAGCATACCACACCGCCGTGTCTCGTAAACCCCGAAAAGCCGCACCGCCTCTGCCATTGACGCCAATCAACACACTGCCTGCGGCGGCGCTTTGGTGCTATGTTTGCGGGTTTTCCATTTTTCGCAGGTTTTCGCATGTCTCGCGCCATCCGCAATATCGCCATCATCGCCCACGTCGACCACGGCAAGACCACGCTGGTCGACCAGTTGCTGCGCCAATCCGGCACCTTTGCCGCGCACGAAAGCGTGGCCGAGCGCGTCATGGATTCCAATGACCTGGAACGCGAACGCGGCATCACCATTCTTTCCAAAAACTGCGCCATCCGCTATGGCGACGTGCATATCAACATCGTCGATACGCCGGGACACGCGGATTTTGGCGGCGAGGTCGAGCGCGTGCTGTCCATGGTCGACGGCGTGCTGCTACTTGTCGATGCCGTCGAAGGGCCGATGCCGCAAACCCGTTTTGTTACCCGCAAGGCACTGGCGCAAGGGCTGCGCCCGATTGTGGTAGTCAACAAAATCGACCGCCCCGGCGCGCGCCCGGACTGGGTCATCGACCACACCTTTGATTTGTTCGACAAACTCGGCGCCACCAACGAACAACTGGATTTCCCCATCGTCTACGCCTCGGGGCTGGCCGGGTATGCCACGCTGGATGCGGCGCAGCCGGGCACGGACATGAAGCCGCTGTTTGACGCCATCATCGAACACGTCCCCGCCCCCGAAGTCGACCGCGACCAGCCGCTGCAACTGCAAATCTGCTCGCTGGATTATTCCTCGTACATCGGTCAGATTGGTATCGGGCGCATCCGCCGGGGCAGCATCGCGCCCAATCAGGAAGTCGTCGTGCTCTATGGTGAGGAGAACCGTGGCCGCGCCAAGGTCAGCCAGGTGCTCACCTTCAAGGGGCTGGAACGCTCGCCCGCGCAATCTGCCGAAGCCGGCGACATCGTGATGATTTCCGGCATCGAGCAGGTCAATATTGGTGTCACCCTCTGCGCGCCCGAAGCCCTTGAAGCGCTGCCGCCCATCCGCGTCGACGAACCCACCCTGTCGATGGAATTTCTGGTCAACACGTCCCCGCTGGCCGGGCGCGAAGGCAAATACGTCACCACCCGCCAGATTCGCGAACGGCTTGACCGCGAACTGCTGAAAAACGTCGCCCTGCGCGTGGAAGACACCGACGATGCCGACGTTTTCCGCGTCTCCGGGCGCGGCGAACTGCATCTGACCATCCTGCTCGAAAATATGCGCCGCGAAGGCTTTGAACTCGCCGTAGGCCGCCCGCGCGTGCTCATGCACACCGCCGCCGATGGTTCGCGCGAAGAGCCTTACGAACTGCTCACCGTCGACATCGACGAAGACCACCAGGGCGCCATCATGGAAGAACTCGGCGCGCGCCGGGGCGAACTGCAAGACATGCAGCCGGACGGCAAAGGCCGCGTGCGCCTTGAATACCGCATTCCCGCGCGCGGGCTGATTGGTTTTCAGGGCGAATTTCTCACCCTCACCCGTGGCACCGGCCTGATGAGCCATGTGTTTGACGACTACGGCCCCGAAGCGGGCACAATGGCAGAGCGGCGCAACGGCGTGCTCATCTCGCAGGAAAACGGCCAGGCGGTCGCCTACGCGCTGTGGAAGTTGCAAGACCGTGGCCGCATGTTCGTGCAGCACAACGACCCGGTCTATGAAGGCATGATTATCGGCATCCACAGCCGCGATAACGATTTGGTCGTCAATCCCATCAAGGGCAAACAGCTCACCAACATCCGCGCTTCCGGCACCGATGAAGCCGTGCGCCTGACCCCGCCGATTGAACTCACGCTGGAATCGGCCATTGAATTCATCGCCGACGACGAACTGGTCGAAATCACCCCCAAATCCATCCGCCTGCGCAAACGCCTGCTGCTCGAACACGAACGCAAACGCGCCAGCCGCGCCAGCAGCTAACCCGCGCCGCGCGGTGCGCTTTCTCCGGAGGTCTTTGCGATGAAAAAACGTGCGATTGTGCTCATGACCGTGCTGCTTGCCGCCTGCGGCGCAAAACAGGAAGCCGACGCCCCGCCCGCCGCCGAAAAACAACCCGCGCGCGAGCAGCAAGAAGGCGAGTTCACCATTCTGTGCAACGAGCAAATCCTGTTCGTTGACCGCAAAACAGGCCACGCGGTCATCGTCGACAATGAAGGGCAGATTCTGGGCGAAGAGCAACTGCGCTTTGAGAGCGAAGACGGCATCCGCTACCTGCGCTGCGGCGACAAGCTCTATCTGGCGGAATAAAAAACACACACGCACCGCATGGAAAGTTTCGCCCCCTTCTTCCTTGTCGTGATACCGGCGGGCGCGGGCATGGTAAGCGGCTGGTGCGACATGCGCGCGGACATGCGCCCCGGAGCAGAAGGCAAAACCTTGTACCGCGTCGCGGCAACCCTCTGCGGGTTGGCCACCGTCGCCACGTCGGTGATGATTTTCGTGCCCGCGTTTTCTCTTTCTGACGTGATGCTGATTGCGTTTTGCGCCGTATATACGTGGCAACTGGCTTTGCTGGCGGCCAGCAGTGCTTGCAAAGCGCGCCTGGGCGCGCGGCTCAAACGCTTTGGCGACATCCGCTTTTTCCAGCAAGGCCAAACCATACGCGCCGCGCAAGATGCGGCGCTGCGGCAAGGCTGGCATCCGCGCGGCTGGCTGCCGTTCTATCACCCCTGGCGGCAATACCGGCGCGAAACCATCACGCGCGCGGAACTCGCCACCGCCTGCCTTGCCCATGCCGCGCTCATCACGCTGGCGCTCTGGCTGCCGATTGAAGTCGACCGCTTCGGCATGGTGGTTTGTTATTTTCTAATTGCCAACGGCTTTTTTCTCAGTGCCAACGCACTGGGCAAGGAAAGCTCCAACACTGCGCAGGCATCGCGCAAGCGCACGCTCTACGCCTCAAGCAGTTTGCTCTTCAGCGTCTATTTCATCGCGCTGGGCGCGCTGAACACCTATCTTGCCACCCTCACCGAAGCATTTTTTGCCGACTTGCTGGCAGACTTGCAAGAAGAAGGCATTTCGCGGCAAGTCTTGCGGGAACTGTATTTCCTGCCCGACATCGGCCTACCGGTCATCGCTGCCGCGCTGTGCTGCATTCCCTTCTTCGCCTTGCGCATCTTCCACGAATGCCGGCGCACGCAAACCGTGCAACAAGCGCGCACGCTCACCCTGCAACTGCTGCGCACCCTGCTCTGGGTCGCGCTGGCCATTAGTGCTGCCTGGGGACAATTTCTCTTTCTCTACCCGCACACCCGCGCGCTGGAACTGCTGCTCATCAGCGCCGCCATCCTCTTCCACGCGCAGCGCAAACTGGCCTTTTTTCTCGTCTTTCAACACCTTCGCCCGCTGTGGAAAAACCGCCGCGCGTGGCGCGCCGCCTATCTGCGCGCCCGCGCATCCTGGCTGACGGAAGGCGTGATGGCGCTGCTGGCCGCCGCGCCCTTCGCGCGCGCGCTCGCCTTTCACACTTCCAGCGAATCCTTGGCGCGCGCAGGCAGCCTCGCGTGCCTTGTGCTTGCCCTGTTTCTCGCATGGCCTGCGGCGCTGCGCATCGGGCGGCACGCAATGCGGCGGCGGGTATGATGTTCGTCATGAAACGCCCGCATCCCGCCGCATGAACCTCAACGCCCTCGCCCCGCAAACCCTGCTTGCCCTTGCCGCCTGCGTCATCCTCGCCCAGCTCGGCGCGCTGGCGCTGGAAGTCCGTGGTGATTCACGCGCGGGCGATGCGGGTGCAACGCATTACCGCGCGGCGGCCATGCTTTCCGGCTTGCTGGCGGCTTGCGCGCTGGGCGTGTATTGCACGTCCTTTGATGCGCCTGTCGCCTTTTTCAGCGCCGTTTTTTTCTGCTTGCTCATCCTGCACACCGCCCGCGCCGCCTGCAAGGTGCGCCTCGGCGCGCGGCTCAAACGCGGCGGCAGACCCATACAAGGGCTGCTGCACAACGCCCAACAGTTGCACCGCACCCGCCGCGCGCTGGAATGCTTTTTCCCCCGCTACTGGCTGCCGTTTTACCAGCCGTGGGTGTTATTTCGGGAAGGAGCGATTGCGCGCGCGGAGATGGCCGCCGCACTCGGTGCCAGCGCCGCACTGGTTCTGCTCGTTGCCAGCGCCCGTTCCGCCGTCACGTTCAGCCTGTACGCCTGCGCCGCCGTGTGGATGCTTGCCGCGATGGGCGCATCGCTGATCACCGGCAAGGCGCAAATGGAACAACGCGGACGCACGCCCGCAGACATCTGCCGCCAGCGCAAAGGCTTTGCCATGTTTGGTCTGATTCTCTGCGTCCAGTTCATCGGCATGGGCATGACGGTGCAGCAGTTTTTTCAGCAAGCGCAACACGAGGCACAGGCCGCCGCGCGGGATGCCGCGCCTTTGGTGCCCTTCGTCACGGAAAACTGGCACGCGCTGGCGCTCGCCGCCGCCTGCTGTCTGCTGTTTTTCGTCATCCATCTGTATTACGAACAGCGGCGCGGACGCATTTTGCGCCAGCAAGGTGTGCGTCGCAGCCGCGCCCATACTGTTATTGACCCGCAAACGCCCGTGCAGGTGCGGGCGCACAACCAGCAGTTGTTGCACGCATTTTTCCCTTTGCTGGGCGGCATCTGCGCCGCGTTCAGTTTTCTTTTCCTGCCTCCGCACACGGCGCGGCTGGAAATCTTCGCCACCGCGTTTTTTCTGCTTTTTTACCCGCTGCGCAAACTGGCCTTTTTCCTCGTCTTTCAACACCTTCGCCCGCTGTGGCAAGACCGCCGCGCGTGGCGCACGGCGTATTTGCGCGCCCGCGCCTCATGGCTGCCGGAAGGGATGATGGCAATCTTCGCCATCGCGCCCTTCGCGCGCTTTTTGACGCACCGCGCCGCACCCGACCCGCAGGAAATCGAAAGCGTTGCCGCCAACGCCAACCTTGCGCTGTGTATCTGCCTCGTCCTGCCGCTGGCGCTGCGCCTTGGGCGGCGCGCAATGCGGCGGTGATGCGCTACGATTCCCCGTACCAACACACAAACCGGAGAACCCTCATGAAAACGCTCTCTTCCCTGCTTGCCGCCTGCGCGCTGGCGCTGGCCTGTGCGGGCTGCGGCAAAAGCGCGCCGAGCGCCGATGTTGCCGAAGAAACGCACGAATTGCCCATCATCCGCGCGGCGGAAAAGGGCGATGTGGGCGAAGTGCGCCGCCTGCTGGATGCGGGCGAAAACGTCAACGCTTATGACGGTCTGGGTCTGATCACGCCGCTGATGATGGCTGCGGACAAAGGCCACGTTGAGGTGGTGCGTCTGCTGCTGGACAGAAAGGCGGACGTCAACGCACGCGATGGCGCAGAAGGGCTGACGGCGCTTGATTACGCCGAAGTGGGCGAACGCCCGAACCCCGCCATCATCAACATGCTGAGCGCCGCCGGTGGCCGTCACGGCGCGGTGCTGGACGAAGTCGAAGCGGAACGCGCAGAAAGCGGCGAGGAATAAAACAACGCAGCCATCATGCACCTGATGCTCGCCCTCCTGCTGTTGCCGGCGGCACTGATCATCGCGCCGGTGCTGGAACTGCTCGCGGACGCCAGACCGGGCAAACAGGGGCGCTGGATGTACGTCGTCTCGTCCGCGCTGTCTTTCGCCGCCCTCCTGCCTTCGGCGCTGTGGTTCTTCCCGCAGGCGCCGGTGAGCGGCGCGTTTTTGTGCGCCCTGTGCGCTTTCTACGCCACCACTGCACTGTGCAAGGCGCGCAAGGGCGCACAGATGAAAAGAATGGGCGAAGTGCTCGGGCTGGTCTCACACGCTTTGCGCGCACGCAAAAAACCGTCCCTGCACGCCCTGCATCCGCGCCACTGGCTGCCGGTCTATCAGCCGTGGGCGCTATACCGGGCGGGCGAGATTTCGCGCTTTGAATGGGGCGCGGCGCTGGCCGCGTATGGCTATCTGGCGCTGATGGCGTGGCTTGGCAACTCACCGCACAAAGATACGGTTCCAGCGATTGTTGCCACCCTGTTTTGCATGGCGTGCTCGCTGGATTTTCTGGACGACCGTACACGCCCCGCCAGCCGCATCCCCGCCAAACGGCTAGGCGGCGCGCTGATGGGGATGCTGATGTGCATCATGTTTTGCGCGCGTGGTTGGGAATATCTGGACGTATCCAGCGCGGCGGCGGGCGTCGCCTGCGGTCTGTTTTTCCTCGTGCGCATCGCGCACAGCCGCGCCGCATTGCTGCGCACACCTTCGGGGCGCACGCAGTGGCACGCCTTTTTTGGCGCACTCCTGTGCGGCGCGGCCTTTTGCCTGATGGCGACGGCGCACTCCCTTTCGCGCGCTGCACAAACGCAACCTGCCTCGCTGGTGCAGTCGCTGGAATTTTTG
>JAFZMK010000154.1 GCA_017553285.1 Rhodocyclaceae bacterium | reverse complement strand
TTCTGGACGTTCATGAAAGAGGAATACACAGCCATGAATACCCGCATCCCTCGCACTACCCTCCTCGCCCGTCTGCTGCTCACGCTGGGCTGCACCACCACCGGGCTGGTTTCCACCGCGCAGGCGGACGTACAAGGGCTGGACTTGCCTGTGCCCGTGGCACAAGAGCCGATTGGGCGCTCCACCGGGCTGCCGCCGAACGTTGTTTTCATGATGGACGATTCTGCGTCCATGTGTCGGCAATTCATTCCGGACAACCTGAAAGGCCAGATTGAAAGCGTTTCCAATCCGCCGCGCCCCTTCTCGGGCAATAACGATGGCGAGGGTACTCTGCCTTGGTATGGGATTCAGTGCGGCGGGCAAGGACGGTTTACCTCGCACCCTTACGGTCATCTCTATCAGGGGCGGTTGTGGTTTGATTCCAATATGTCGTATGCCATCAACACCATTGCCTTCAAACCCTACAAAGACTATCCGGCGCGCGCCACGGGGGCGCCCGCCCCGGCGGCAGGGCAGGATGTGCCGCGCATTCAGGAAAATGACAAAGATTTCATGACCGACGCCAAATTCGTCGACTACGTGCCTGGCGACACTTGGGGGCAGGTGCGCTCGCTGGTGCCCATCCAGATGGCCAAGAGAATCAAAGACTATGCCAGTAAAGAGTACATCGGAAAAACATCCGTTGGTCCCTTGCCGCCGCTGCTCATCCTGCGCCACAACGAACAAAACATCAAAAACGCCTTTGGCGGGCAGGATAATCCCCGTCAGGCCTATAACTATTTCGTCATCGAATTTCTGGTGCACAACGGTAATTACCGCTATGACCACACCGAAGTGCGCGCCATCGGCGGCCGATGGTGAGTGGGACCTCACGCACCCGCTCAGCCAGGAATATGGCAACAACAAAGCCTGGCCGGACAACAAGGAATTTGTCTTTATCGACAAGAACGGCAAGGAACTGCGCCGCATCAAGCCGCGCGATTTGTTCAACAACTACCGCAACTTCCTGCGCTGGTATAACTCCCGTGCCGAGCTTGCCAAAACCGCAGTCATCGAAGCCTTTGCCACGCGCGATGAAAAACTGCGCGCGGGTTTCTCGACCATCAGCAAGGGCGTAAGCGGGCACCCGACCACTACGCCGGACACACCAAAGAATGGTCTGGCTTTCCCCATCCCGGTGGGCAATGATGACGGTCTGTTCCGCGGGAAAAACCGCACCGACTTCTTCAATAACGTCGTCGGCTTTGCAATGGCTGGCGAGACGCCGCTGCGCCGTGGTCTGCATGAACTGGGGCAGTATTACAGCGACTACACCTCGGCAGATAGCCCCTACAAGGGCAGGAAATCTTTCTCCTGCCGGCAAAACCTCGCCATCATCGCTTCTGACGGGTATTACAACGACCACACCTCGGGCTGGGGCGACTGGGACAGCACGCGAAGCAGCATCAAGCACGAGGGGATGAATGGCGAAATTTTCCAGTACTCGCCCTATGCGCCGTATCAAGATGGTGCGGGCGTCAAGTATGAAGACACCATGGCGGACATCGCCATGTATTACTGGCTCAATGACCTGGTGCCCGACAGCGCAGGCAACATCGGCACAAACAACGTGCCTGCCACCGGCAACGACCCCGCCTTCTGGCAGCACATGCGCACCTACTCGATTGCCTTCGGCGCGGCAGGTTCGCTGGATGAAACCAGCCCTGCGCCGGGGTTGCCCGGTTCGTCGGCCAACAAGTGGCCCAAGCCCGTGCGCAATGCCGCATCGGCAAGTGATGACCTCTGGCACGCCGCCGTCAACGGGCGTGGCGGCTATTACTCGGTCGATGACAGTTTCGGTCTGTCCGAAGCGCTGAAGAAAATCCTCGCCGAAGCCAACCCCGGCTCGGGGCCGGGTTCGACCAGCGCGGCGAACAACTATCTCTTCCTCGATCGGGAGTCGGGCAACGTGTTGCAGTTCAGCTCTACCTACAACGCATCCAGCCTGTCCAGCAATCTGGTGGCCTGCCCGCTGAAGCTCGGCTGCAAAGCTGGCGGCGTGAGCTGGTCTGCGGGCGCACGGCTCAACGAATTGCTGCAAGGCAATCTGGGGCGCGAGCGCACCATTGTCTTCAACCCCGGCTCGGGTTCGCAGCTTCTTTCCTTCCAGTGGGGCAACCTCAGCGCGGCGCAGCAACAGGCGCTGGCAGGTGGCAATGAAGAGCTGGGCAAGGATACCGTGCGCTATCTGCGCGGCGATACTTCGCTGGATGGTCAAACCATCGCCAACCCCGATACGGACGACCCGATGAGCAAACGCTGGCGCGTGCGCGCTGATTTGGGCGGCACGGGGCGCAACGTGCTGGGCATGGTCGTGCACGGCACGCCCACCTTCATTGGCGCGCCCGAAGACATCCGCACCGAGCTGAACTCCACGTTGAGCGGTTACGGGGACTTCAAAAACGACAACAAGAACCGCCCCGGCGTGCTCTATGTCGCCGCCAACGACGGCATGGTGCATGCCTTCATTACCGAGCGCAAAACCGTTCCCGTCACCGCAGGTGGCATCACCACCACGGCCACCTTTGAGCCGGGCGACGAACTCTTTGCCTTCATCCCGGCAGCGGCGATCAACAAAAACATGCGCGACTTCACCCGTCCGCCCTTCGAGCACACGCAGCACTACCTGCTCGATGGCGAGCTGAACTACTCCGAAGTCAAGCTGGGCGGTGAATGGAAAACCGTGCTGGTCGGCTCGATGGGCACGGCGGGCGTGCCGCCCAACGCCACGCCGGCGGTCTTCGCCCTGGATGTCACCAACCCGGGCAATCCCAAACTGTTGTGGGAAGTCACCGCCCCGGCGATGGGGCAAACCATGGGTCGCCCGGTCATTGCCCCGATGGCGGACGGCAAATGGTCGGTGTTCATCGGCTCGGGGCCGAACCAGAGCGAGACCCGCTCCCATTCGGCTATCCTGCAAATCGACCTGGAAACCGGCATCGTCACCACCTTGCAAAGCGGCGAGATGGCATCGGTCAACAACGGCGGCATCCTCGGCCTGCACATCGTCGACGCCGATCATGACAACTACGCCGACACCATCTATGCCGGTGATTTGGGTGGCAACCTGTGGAAGGTCACCAACATCGACGGCAAAGCCGCCGGCGGCGTGCAATATGTGAAGCTCTTCCAGGCGAACAAAGGCATCACCGCCGCGCCCACCAGCACGCTGGACAAAAAAGGCGTGCGCTGGCTCTACTTCGGCACGGGGCGTGCGCTCACCGATGACGATCTGGTCGACACGTCCACCCAGCACGTCTGGTATGGCATTCAGGACAATGACGAACTGGTCAAGGAAGACGAACTCGTCACCCGCAACTATGATGTCATCAAGGACTTCAAACGCGACCCGAGCGACAGCGACGGCACCGATGCGGTTGTCATGCGCTACGCCGTCGCCGGCGACATGGATGGCAAGAAAGGCTGGCGGGTGCCGCTCAACCAGAGTTCGGATGCCGAATACCCCGGCTACATGGTGCTGCAAAGCCGCATCCGCAACGGTTTCGTGGTCGGGCAGATGAACTTCTCTGCCGTCAATGAACCCAGTTGCGAAGGCTTGACTTCCACCTCTCGCCTGATGGTGCTCGACCCCTTCACCGGTGCCGTCTCGCCGGACAATCCGAGCAAGGGCAACATCGACGTCAATAACGATGGCGAAGTCGACGAAAAAGACCTCTACAGCGGCAGCAGCTCCCTTGGCGGCGGCGGCGCTGGCGGCACGGGACCGCTGCCCATCGTCGGTCTGGGCTTCGGCACCGGCGAGCTTTCCGGCTCCATCCTGATTGTGCAGGAACAGCGCACGAAGCCCGGCAGCGGCAGCAGCACCGGCACCACGGGGGACCCGAAAGACGAAATCGAGTCGACCCGCTCCTGCGCGCTGGATGCCAACGGCGTGCGCGTGTGCCTGCCGCCCAACCCCGCAGGCGTGCCGCCCTCCTCGCACACCTGGATGGAACTGCGCTACGACGACGCGCCCTAAGCGCCCCAGCCGCGCGATACACAAAACGGAACCCTGCGGGGTTCCGTTTTGTTTGTAGTTAGTGCCCCCCACGTTCGCGCCAGCCCGCTCCGCGGTCTGTCACTCACTGCCCCCCCAAGGGGGGGGCTGCGCCCGCCTTTGGGCGGCCATGCGGCGGGCGGGTGCCCCCCACG
>JAFZMK010000153.1 GCA_017553285.1 Rhodocyclaceae bacterium | reverse complement strand
TCGTGTCGAACGTGGTGTGATTACCGTTGGCGACGAAATCGAAATCGTCGGCATCAAAGCCACCGCCAAAACCACCTGCACCGGTGTCGAAATGTTCCGCAAACTGCTCGACCAAGGTCAGGCCGGTGACAACGTCGGCGTGCTGCTGCGCGGCACCAAGCGTGAAGAAGTCGAGCGTGGTCAAGTGCTCGCCAAGCCCGGCACCATCACCCCGCACACCCACTTCACGGGCGAAGTGTATGTCCTGTCCAAAGACGAAGGTGGTCGTCACACCCCCTTCTTCAACAACTACCGCCCGCAGTTCTACTTCCGCACCACGGACGTCACCGGTGCCATCACCCTGCCGGAAGGCTCCGAGATGGTCATGCCGGGGGACAACATCAGCATCACTGTCAAGCTGATTGCCCCGATTGCCATGGAAGAGGGCTTGCGCTTCGCCATCCGCGAAGGTGGCCGCACCGTCGGCGCCGGCGTGGTGGCCAAGGTGATTGAATAATCTTTTCTACTGTTCTTTCTCTGTGTCCGGCAGCCTGTGCTGCCGGACTGTTCTTTAGGAAACACCCAAAATGCAAAACCAGAAAATCCGCATCCGTCTGAAAGCGTTTGACTATCGTCTGATTGACCAGTCTGCGCAGGAAATCGTGGACACTGCCAAGCGTACTGGCGCAGTCGTGCGTGGTCCGGTGCCGCTGCCGACCCGCAAGGAACGCTTCGATATTTTGCGTTCGCCGCACGTGAACAAAACCTCGCGCGACCAGTTCGAGATTCGTACCCATCTGCGTTTGATGGACATCATTGATCCGACCGACAAGACCGTGGATGCGCTGATGAAGCTCGACCTGCCCGCAGGTGTGGATGTGGAAATCAAACTGCAATAAGTCGCTTGCGCGATGAGGCGAAAGGTGTCATAATCATCGTCTTTCGCTTTTTGCGGAAATTTTAGTTCGCGCCGGTCAATCGCAACCGGCATTCAGGAGAAAAAAATGAGTCTAGGCCTTGTTGGACGCAAGGTCGGCATGACCCGTATTTTCACCGAAGATGGTGTATCCATTCCGGTGACCGTGCTGGATGTGTCGAACAATCGCGTCGTTCAAGTCAGAACGCCCGAAGTGGATGGCTACAGCGCCGTTCAGTTGGCGTTCGGTTCGCGTCGTGCGAGCCGGGTCACCAAGGCGCAGGCGGGTCACTATGCCAAAGCGGGCGTAGAAGCGGGTTCCGTGCTGCGTGAATTCACCGTTGCTGCCGACAAGCTCGCCGAAATCAAGGTGGGCGATGTGGTGCGCGCCGAAATCTTCTCGGCGGGTCAGAAGGTCGATGTAACGGGTACCTCAATCGGTAAAGGTTTTTCCGGTTCGATTAAACGCCACAACTTCGGTTCCAACCGCGCCTCCCACGGTAACTCGGTGTCGCACAACGCGCCGGGTTCCATCGGCATGGCGCAGGATCCGGGGCGCGTTTTCCCGGGCAAGCGCATGGCGGGTCATCTTGGCGATCAAACCTGCACCATCCAGAGTCTGGAAATTGTGCGCGTCGATGCCGAGCGCCAGTTGCTGCTGGTGAAAGGCGCGGTGCCTGGGGCGAAGGGCGGCAATGTGCTCGTGCGTCCTGCGGTGCGCGTCAAGGCCTGAGTGGAGGAAATATGGAACTGAAACTGATCAACGAAAACGGTCAGCCCGCCTCCACGCTCCAAGTGTCGGATGTGCTGTTTGGTCGTGAGTACAACGAAGCGCTGATTCACCAGTTGGTGACGGCGTACATGGCCAATGCCCGCCTGGGCAACCGTGCGCAGAAAGGTCGCTCGGAAATCGCCAAGTCCACGCGCAAGCCGTGGCGTCAGAAAGGTACGGGTCGTGCCCGTGCCGGGATGGCCTCTAGTCCGCTGTGGCGCGGGGGCGGCAAGATTTTCCCGAATTCGCCCGACGAGAACTTCACCCAGAAAGTCAATCGCAAGATGTATCGCGCCGGGATGGCTTCCATCCTCTCGCAACTGGCGCGCGATGGTCGTCTGCTGGTGGTGGAAGACTTCTCTGTGGAAGCGCCCAAAACCCGTATGCTGGTTCAAAAGCTCAAAGGCATGGGTCTGGATGGTGAGTCGGTGCTCGTGATTACCGACAATCTGGACGAAAACCTGTGGCTGTCTTCCCGCAACCTGCATCGTCTGCTGGTGCTGGAAGTGCACGAAGCTGACCCGGTTTCGCTGGTGCACTATCCGAAAGTGATCGTCACCCGTGCTGCGGTGGCGAAAATGGAGGAGGTTTGGCTGTGAGCGGATTTAGTCAAGAACGTCTGATGCAGGTGTTGCTCGCGCCGCAGATTTCCGAAAAGGCGACCTTCGTTGCCGAAAAGAACGAGCAGGTGGTGTTCCGTGTGTCGCCGTGTGCGACCAAGCCCGAAATCAAGGCCGCCGTTGAACTGTTGTTCAAGGTGGAAGTCAAATCGGTTCAGATTGCGAACGTCAAAGGCAAGCAGAAGCGTTTTGGCCGCATCATCGGGCGGCGCAAGGGCTGGAAGAAAGCGTTTGTGGCGCTGAAGCCGGGTCAGGAAATCAATTTCGCTGCCGGGGAGTAACAGATCATGGCATTGGTTAAATTCAAACCGACTTCCGCGGGCCGCCGTGCAATGGTCAAGGTGGTCTCCGGCAAGCTCTACAAGGGGCGTCCGGTTCAGTCGCTGCTGGAAAAGAAAAGCAAGAGCGGCGGGCGCAACAATAAAGGCCGCATCACCGTGCGTCATCATGGTGGTGGTCACAAGCAGCACTATCGCATTGTCGATTTCCGTCGCAACAAGGACGGCATCGCCGCGCGTGTCGAGCGTATCGAATACGACCCGAATCGCTCCGCGCACTTGGCGCTGCTGTGCTATGCCGATGGCGAGCGTCGCTACATCCTCGCCCCGGAAGGGCTTGACGTGGGGCAAACCGTGATTTCCGGCGCGGAAGCGCCGATTCGTCCGGGCAACGCCCTGCCGATTCGCAATATTCCGGTCGGTACCACGATTCACTGCGTGGAACTGGTGCCGGGCAAAGGCGGTCAGTTGGTTCGCTCTGCCGGTGCTTCTGCCCAGCTTCTGGCGCGCGAAGGGGTGTATGCCCAGATTCGTTTGCGTTCGGGCGAAGTGCGCAAGGTGCACGTCGAATGCCGTGCCACGATTGGCGTGGTGGGCAATTCCGAGCACGGCCTGCGCAAACTTGGCAAAGCGGGCGCCAACCGCTGGCGCGGGATTCGTCCCACCGTTCGCGGTGTGGCGATGAACCCGATTGATCACCCGCACGGCGGCGGCGAAGGTCGCACGGGTGAGGGCGGTGTGCCGCGCAGCCCGTGGGGTCAGCCGACCAAGGGCTATCGCACGCGATCGAACAAACGAACCGACAACATGATTGTTCAACGTCGGTACAAGCGCTAAGGAATAGACATGGCACGTTCAATCAAAAAAGGGCCGTTTGTTGACGCGCACCTCCTCAAAAAAGTTGATGCTGCTCGCGCCAGCAACGACAAGCGTCCGATCAAGACCTGGTCGCGCCGTTCGACGGTGCTGCCGGACTTTGTCGGCCTGACGATTGCGGTTCATAACGGTCGTCAGCACGTTCCGGTTTTTGTGTCCGAAAACATGGTCGGCCACAAATTGGGTGAATTTGCCCTGACCCGTACCTTCAAAGGTCACGCGGCGGGCAAGAAGGCGAAGAAATAAGGGGACGAAATGGAAACCAAAGCCATTCTCCGCGGGGTTCGACTGTCTGCCCAGAAAGGGCGGCTGGTAGCTGACCTGATTCGCGGCAGATCGGTCGAACAGGCGTTGAATCTGCTCGCTTTTTCGCCGAAACGGGGCGCCAAGGTGGTGCGCAAGGTGGTTGAATCGGCCATTGCCAATGCCGAGCACAACGACGGTGCGGATATCGACGCGCTCAAAATCAAAACCATTCATGTGGAAGAAGGCACCTCGCTGAAACGCTTTTCGGCGCGCGCCAAGGGTCGCGGCAACCGCATCCTGAAGCCCACTTGCCACATCTACGTTACGGTTGGAGAGTAAGCAGCCATGGGTCAGAAAATTCATCCTACTGGTTTTCGCCTCGCGGTGACGCACGATTGGAGTTCGCGCTGGTTTGCGAACACCAAAGACTATGCCCGTATGCTGCGTGAAGACCTGCAAGTGCGCAGTTTCCTGAAAAAGCGCCTTGCGCACGCCTCCATTGGTCGCGTGGTCATTGAGCGTCCGGCGAAAAACGTGCGCATCACGCTCTTCAGCGCCCGTCCCGGCATCGTGATTGGCAAAAAAGGCGAAGACATCGAAATCCTCAAACAGGATTTGCAGAAGATTGTCGGCAGCCCGGTGCACGTCAATATTGAAGAAGTTCGCAAGCCGGAACTCGATGCCCAGTTGATTGCCGATTCCATCGCGCAGCAGCTTGAAAAGCGCATCATGTTCCGTCGTGCCATGAAGCGCGCCATGCAAAACGCCATGCGTCTGGGCGCGCAGGGCATCAAGATTATGAGCGCTGGTCGTCTCAATGGCGCTGAAATTGCCCGCAGCGAATGGTATCGCGAAGGTCGCGTGCCGCTGCACACCTTGCGTGCCGATATTGACTACGGTGTTTCCGAAGCGGAAACCACCTACGGCATCATCGGCATCAAGGTCTGGGTGTACAAAGGCGAGATGCTGGGTCGCAATGAGCGTCCGGCGCAGGCCGAGACGGAAACGGAAAACCGTCGTAGTCGTCGCGGTTCCCGTGCCGAAGCCGGTGAAGGCGCTGCCCGTCCGCGCCGCACCTCGGTGCGTCGCGCCGCTGCCGCGTCGGAAGAAGCCGTGGAACCGGCTGCCGGCCAGGAAAATCGTCAGGAATAAGCAGGAGCGGACGATGCTGCAACCGTCAAGAAGAAAATATCGTAAGGAACAAAAAGGCCGCAACACGGGTATTGCTACCCGTGGCGCGAAAGTCAGTTTCGGCGAATTCGGCCTCAAGGCCGTAGGCCGTGGCCGTCTGACCGCCCGTCAGATTGAAGCCGCGCGTCGCGCGATGACCCGCCACATCAAGCGTGGTGGCCGTATCTGGATTCGCGTGTTTCCGGACAAACCCATTTCCCGCAAACCTGCCGAAGTCCGTATGGGTAACGGTAAAGGGAACCCGGAATACTGGGTGGCCGAAATCAAACCAGGCAAAATGCTCTATGAAATGGACGGCGTCTCGGAAGAACTGGCGCGTGAGGCCTTTCGCCTCGCGGCGGCCAAATTGCCGTTCGAGACGACTTTCGTCCATCGCCATCTGGGGTAATCGACCATGAAAATCAAAGAACTTCGTGCCAAAAGCGCGGATGAGCTGAATAACGAACTGCTGGAATTGCTCAAGGCGCAGTTTTCGCTGCGTATGCAGCACGCTACCCAGCAACTGGGCAACACGGCGCAATTGCGTCAGACCCGTCGTGACATCGCCCGCGTGCGTACCTTGTTGACTGAAAAGGCGGTGGAAAAATGACCGAACAAGTAGCAAAAGTGCGTCGTGCCCTGATTGGGCGTGTCGTCAGCGACAAGATGCAGAAAACCGTGACCGTGCTGGTCGAGCGTCGCGTCAAGCACCCGATCTACGGCAAAGTGATTACCCGTTCCGCCAAATACCACGCGCACGTGGAAGAAGGCGTGGCGGCGCACGGCGATACCGTGGAAATCGAGGAATGCCGTCCGATTTCCCGCACCAAGTCCTGGCGTGTTGCGCGTGTGGTGGAAAAAGCCCGCGTGATCTGATTTTTTTGACGGGATGCTTGCATTGTGAAAACAACGCAGGCATAATCCCAAGTCTTTAGCGCCCGCGAGCGATTGCGGGCAACTTCCCCTTGGCGGGATCCAAAACTGACCGCGATGCGGGATAAGTTGGAGTAAATTTCATGATCCAAATGCAGTCTGTACTGGACGTCGCTGACAATTCCGGCGCGCGCTCAGTGATGTGTATCAAGGTGCTGGGTGGCTCCAAGCGCCGTTACGCGGGCATTGGCGACATTATCAAGGTGACGGTCAAGGATGCCGCGCCGCGTGGTCGCGTCAAAAAGGGCGATGTTTATAACGCCGTCGTGGTGCGTACCGCGAAGGGTGTGCGTCGTGCTGATGGTGCGCTGATCCGCTTTGATGGTAATGCCGCCGTGTTGCTCAATAACAAACTTGAGCCGATTGGCACCCGTATCTTTGGGCCGGTGACCCGTGAGCTGCGCAGCGAACGCTTCATGAAGATCGTTTCGCTGGCTCCGGAAGTGTTGTGAGGCGAAGGCAATGAAGAAGATCCGTAAGGGTGACGAAGTCATCGTAATTGCTGGCAAGGACAAGGGTCGTCGCGGCGAAGTGCTGCGTTGCGTGAGTGCGGACCTGCTTGTCGTCGGCGGCGTGAATCTCGTCAAGAAACATGTGCGTCCGAACCCGATGAAAGGCGAGCAGGGCGGCATCGTTGAAAAAGAGGCGCCGATTCACGTCTCCAACGTTGCGCTGTTCAATCCGATTAGCAAAAAGGCAGACCGGGTCGGTTTCCGTGTGCTGGAAGATGGTCGCAAGGTGCGCTTCTTCAAGTCCAGCGGCGAACTGGTGGATGCGTAAGAGGTAAGAAGATGGCTCGTTTGCAGCAGTACTACAAGGAAACGGTTGCCCCTGCGCTGGCCAAGCAGTTTGGCTACAAATCTCCGATGGAGATTCCGCGCATCACGAAAATCACGCTGAACATGGGCGTGGGTGAAGCCGTGGGTGACAAGAAGATTCTCGAAAACGCCGTGGGCGACATGACCAAAATTGCGGGTCAGAAACCTGTCGTGACGCGCGCCAGAAAGTCGATTGCGGGCTTCAAAATCCGCCAGGGTTACCCCATCGGCTGCATGGTGACGCTGCGTGGTGCCCGCATGTATGAATTTCTCGATCGCCTGATCAGCATTGCCATGCCGCGTATCCGCGATTTTCGTGGTGTCTCTGGCAAGGCGTTTGATGGTCGTGGCAACTACAATCTGGGTGTGAAAGAACAGATCATTTTCCCGGAAATCGAGTACGACAAAATTGATGCCCTGCGTGGGATGAATATCAGCATCACCACGACGGCCAAAAATGACGGCGAAGCGCGTGCGCTGCTCTCCGCGTTTAAGTTTCCTTTCCGGAATTGAGGGTATTATGGCGAAATTGGCTTTGATCAATCGCGAAGAAAAGCGTCGCAAAATGGTGGCGAAATATGCCGCCAAACGCGCTCAGTTGATTGCGCAAATTAAGGACAGCAGTCTTTCTGAAGAAGAGCGCATGGTAGCCCGTCTCAAATTGCAGCAACTGCCGCGCAATGCCAGCCCGGTGCGCACGCGCAACCGTTGCGCCTTGACGGGGCGTCCGCGTGGTGTGTATCGCAAGTTCGGCCTGTGCCGCAACAAACTGCGTGATGTGGCGATGCGTGGCGAAGTGCCGGGCGTTGTCAAGGCGAGCTGGTAAGGAGAACAGACAATGAGTATGTCCGACCCGATCGCTGATATGTTGACGCGCATCCGCAATGGTCAGCAGGCTGAAAAGGCAAAAGTTTCCATGCCGAATTCCAAGCTCAAGCTGGCAATTGCGAAGGTGCTGAAAGAAGAAGGTTATATTGAGGATTTCGGTGTCCGTGAAAACGCGGGCAAGCCGGAGCTGGATATCGTGCTGAAATACTACGCCGGTCGTCCGGTGATTGAGCGCATTGAGCGCGTCAGTCGTCCTGGTCTTCGTGTGTACAAGCCCAGCGAGAAACTGCCTCGCGTGATGAACGGCTTGGGTGTGGCCATCGTCTCGACGCCTCGTGGCGTGATGACGGATCGTGCCGCCCGCGCCGATCACGTTGGCGGCGAAGTGCTGTGCTACGTGGCCTAAGGAGTGTGAGCCATGTCTCGTGTAGCTAAAAGCCCGATTGCCATTCCCGCTGGCGTCAATGTTTCCATTAACAACGAGTTGATTTCCGTAAAAGGTCCGCTGGGTACGCTGGAGTTTGCTCTGGCCGGTTCCCGTGTTGGCGTGAGCTGCGAAAACAACGAAATCCAGTGCAAGTCGCTGGATGGCTCGAAGCATTCGCGCGCCATGTCTGGCACTGTGCGGGCGACGATCAACAACATGGTCACTGGCGTGAGCAAAGGCTTCGAGAAAAAACTGACCCTGGTCGGCGTGGGCTATCGTGCCCAGGCGCAGGGTGACAAGCTGAATCTGACGCTTGGTTTTTCCCATCCCGTCGTCTATCAGATGCCCAAGGGCGTCAAGGTAGAGACGCCGTCGCAGTCCGACATTGTCCTTAAGGGCATTGACAAGCAGCAAGTCGGTCAGGTTGCGGCGGAAATTCGTGCCTATCGCGAACCCGAGCCTTACAAGGGCAAGGGCGTGCGCTATGCGGACGAAGTGGTGGTCCTGAAAGAGACCAAGAAGAAATAACAGAGGCGGTATCCGATGAACAAGAAAGTGGTTCGTCTGCGTCGTGCCCGCAAAACCCGGGCCAAAATTGCAGAACTCAAAGTCGTGCGGTTGACGGTGTTTCGCTCCAACCAGCACATTTATGCGCAGATCATTTCTGGCTGCGGTTCGCGTGTGCTGGCCAGCGCTTCGACGCTCGAAGCCTCCGTGCGCTCCCAGGTGGCCAATGGCGGCAACAAGGCCGCTGCCGCAGTGGTTGGCAAACTGATTGCCGAACGCGCCCGCGCCGCTGGCATTGAAACGGTGGCCTTTGATCGTGCCGGTTTCCTTTATCACGGTCGCGTGCAGGCGCTGGCCGAAGCTGCCCGTGAAGGCGGCCTGAAGTTCTAACGGGGTAAGTCATGGCCAAACAGCAACAGCAAAACAAGCGCGCGCAGGCTGCGGAAGAACGCGAAGACTCCCTGCGCGAAAAGATGGTTTCGATCAACCGCGTCACCAAGGTGGTGAAGGGTGGTCGCATCATGGGTTTTGCCGCACTGACCGTGGTTGGTGATGGCGATGGCGGCATTGGCATGGGCAAGGGCAAGTCCCGCGAAGTGCCGGTGGCCGTGCAGAAGGCGATGGATGAAGCCCGTCGCAAGATGACCAAGGTGGCGCTCAAGAACGGCACCCTGCAACACGCTGTCATCGGCAAGCACGGCGCATCTTCCGTGCTGATGCAGCCGGCGCCGAGTGGTACCGGTATCATCGCCGGCGGTCCGATGCGTGCCGTCTTTGAAGTCATGGGCGTGACGGATGTAATCTGCAAATGCCTTGGCTCCACCAATCCCTATAACGTCGTTCGCGCCACGCTCAATGGTTTGCATGCCATCAGCACGCCTGCTGAAATTGCTGCCAAGCGGGGCAAGACTGTCGAAGAAATTCTGGGGTAATCCATGTCTGAGAAAAAGATCAAGGTTCGGCTGGTGAAAAGCGTCATCGGCACCCAGCGCTCCCACCGCGACACGGTTCGCGGTCTGGGTCTGCGTCGTCTGAATTCTACGGCTGAGTTGGTCGACACCCCCGCAGTGCGAGGCATGATCAACAAAGTTTCGTATCTGCTGAAGGTGGAGGGCTGAGATGCGCCTGAATACTGTTAAACCGGGCGAAGGCTCGAAACGGGATCGCCGCCGCGTCGGTCGCGGCATCGGTAGCGGTCTGGGGAAAACCTGCGGGCGTGGCCACAAGGGTCAGAAATCGCGCGCGGGCGGTTTCCACAAAGTGGGCTTTGAAGGCGGGCAAATGCCTCTGCAACGCCGCCTGCCCAAGCGTGGTTTTATTTCGCTGACGGCGGCGCGCAATGCGCAAGTGCGCCTGTCGGATCTGGAACGCTTGCCGGTCGATGAAATTGACCTGGCGGTGCTGATTCAGGCGGGCATCGTGCCGGCTCGCACGCTAAGCGCGAAAGTGGTGCGCTCGGGTGAAATCAAGCGCAAAGTCACCCTGCGTGGCGTGCTGGTGACCAAGGGTGCCAAGGCGGCCATTGAGGCGGCTGGCGGCTCGGTGGTCGACGCGCCGGCGGCACCTTGAGCACATACGCTGAAGAAGGAAGGCCCAGGTGGTCAGCAAGGCTTTAACGGTTGGATCCAGCGGACGGTTCGGTGATCTCGGTCGCCGCATCATGTTCGTGCTTGGCGCGCTGATTGTGTATCGCATCGGCGCGCACATCCCTGTGCCCGGCATTGACCCGCATCAGCTTTCCAAATTCTTTGAAGGTCAGCAAGGCGGCATCCTCGGCGTGCTGAACCTCTTTTCCGGTGGTGCCCTGTCGCGCCTGACGATTTTCGCGCTGGGCATCATGCCCTACATTTCGTCTTCCATCATCATGCAGTTGCTGACGGTGGCGATTCCCAGCCTGGATCAGTTGAAGAAGGAAGGCGAAGCGGGGCGTCGCAAGATTACGCAATACACCCGTCTGGGCACGGTGGCGCTGGCGCTGGCGCAATCTTTCGGTATCGCCATTGGTCTGCAAGGGCAAGGTCTGGCGGTCTCGCCGGGGCCGATGTTCATCTTTGTGACCGTGGTGACGCTGGTGACGGGCACGATGTTCCTGATGTGGCTGGGCGAACAGATTACTGAGCGCGGTCTGGGCAATGGCATTTCGCTGATTATCTTCGCCGGTATCGTCTCCGGCCTGCCGAACGCGGTGGGCGGCCTCTTTGAGCTGGTGCGCAATGGTTCCATGTCGCCGCTGATTGGTCTGGTGGTCTGCGCGCTGGTGGTCGTGGTGACGGGCGCGGTGGTGTTTGTGGAACGCGGTCAGCGCAAGATTCTGGTCAATTACGCCAAGCGTCAGGTCGGCAACAAACTCTATGGCGGGCAAAGTTCGCACCTGCCGCTCAAGCTGAACATGTCTGGCGTCATTCCGCCGATTTTCGCCTCCAGCATCATCCTGTTCCCCGCCACGCTGGCGCAGTGGCTGGGCAGTGCGAACAATGACAGCGTGATTGCCGGTTTCGTGCGCGACATCGCTTCCAAGCTCTCGCCGGGGCAGCCGATTTACGTCATGCTCTACGCGCTGGCGATTGTGTTTTTCTGTTTCTTTTATACCGCCTTGGTGTTTAACGCCAAGGACACGGCAGACAACCTGAAGAAGAGCGGTGCCTTCGTGCCCGGGATTCGTCCGGGCGAGCAGACGGCGCGCTATATCGACCGCATCCTTACACGCCTGACGCTGGTGGGCGCGGTCTACATCACCATCGTCTGCCTGATTCCGGAATTTCTGATTCTGTACTGGAAAGTGCCGTTCTACTTCGGCGGAACCTCGCTGCTGATTATCGTGGTGGTGACCATGGACTTCATGACGCAGGTGCAGTCGCACATCATGTCGCATCAGTATGAGAGTCTTCTGAAAAAGGCTAGTTTCAAAGGGGGGCCTGGCTTCCCGGGTAGATGAGCATGGCGAAGGAAGACGTCATTGAGATGCAAGGCGAGGTGCTGGAAAACCTCCCGAACGCAACTTTCCGTGTAAAACTGGAAAACGGGCACGTCGTGCTGGGGTATATCTCCGGCAAGATGCGGATGCACTACATCAAGATTTTGCCCGGTGACAAGGTAACGGTGCAGTTGACGCCATACGACCTTTCCAAGGCGCGTATTGTCTTCCGCACCAAGTAGTTATAGGTATTACAGGAGAATAAACATGCGAGTTCAGGCTTCGGTCAAGCGGCTGTGCCGCCACTGCAAAGTGATTCGTCGCAAGGGTGTGGTTCGCATCATTTGCAGCGATCCGCGTCACAAGCAGCGTCAGGGTTGATGTTTCTGGCGTTTTGATTTAGCATTCAACGTTTTTCTTTTTGGGGTAACAGAATGGCCCGTATTGCTGGGGTAAACATTCCGAATCACAAACATGCCGAGATCGCGCTGACGGCGATTTATGGCATTGGTCGTCCGCGCGCGCAGAAAATCTGTGACGCTGCCGGCGTTATCCGTTCCACCAAGGTCAAGGATCTCACCGAGACGGAGCTGGAGCGCCTGCGTGAAGAGGTGGGCAAGTTTGTCGTCGAAGGCGACCTTCGCCGTGAAGTGACGATGAACATCAAGCGTCTGATGGACTTGGGCTGCTATCGCGGCCTGCGCCATCGTCGTGGTCTGCCGTTGCGCGGTCAGCGCACCCGTACCAACGCCCGCACCCGTAAAGGGCCGCGCAAGGCGATTGCTGGCAAGAAAAAGTAATCAGGAATTGAAAAATGGCTAAAACTGCGGCAAAAGTTCGGAAAAAAGTCAAAAAGAACGTGGTTGAGGGCATCGCACACGTGCATGCCAGTTTCAACAACACCATCGTTACGATTACCGACCGTCAGGGCAACGCGCTCTCCTGGGCGACCTCTGGCGGCGCGGGCTTCAAGGGTTCCCGCAAGAGCACTCCGTTTGCGGCTCAGGTGGCTGCCGAAGCGGCTGGCAAAGCGGCGCAAGAGTGCGGCATCAAGAACCTGGAAGTGCGCATCAAAGGCCCCGGTCCGGGGCGTGAATCCGCTGTTCGTGCGCTCAATGCCCTTGGCATCAAGGTGACGAGCATTTCGGACATCACGCCGGTGCCGCATAACGGCTGCCGTCCTCCGAAAAAACGCCGTATCTGATTTTGTAGCGATTCCGGCTCCGCGCCGCTTGTTCTCTTTCGGGCGCGGAGTGACTGTCTGATTGCCGGTTCGCAAAAATGGTCTCTTATGATGAACGCCCGGTTCATCTGTGGAATGCGCAAGGGTGTTCCTTCGTTGTCCTGTATAGACCAGACAACCTGTTGAGGTAGTTTTGATGCAAAGCAATTCGCAGCTTAAGCCCCGTATTATTGACGTGCAGAACGTCTCTCCTGTGCAGGCGCGGGTGACGATGGAGCCTTTCGAGCGTGGCTTTGGCCATACGCTGGGCAATGCGCTTCGTCGGGTGCTGCTGTCTTCCCTGCCGGGATGCGCGCCCACCCAGGTTTCCATCAAGGGGGTGTTGCACGAATACTCCACGCTGGATGGTGTGCGTGAGGACGTGGTCGATCTGGTGCTGAACCTGAAAGGCGTGGTCTTCAAACTGCACAATCGCGCTGATGCCAGCCTGCGTCTGGTGAAAGAAGGCGAAGGCCCGATTCTCGCCGGCGATATTGAAGACACGCACGATGTGGAAATCATCAACCCCGAGCACGTCATCGGTCATCTCGCCCCGGGCGGCAGCATCGAGATGGACATCCGCGTCGAGCAAGGGCGCGGCTATGTGCCTGCCAATGCCCGTCCGGAAGAAGAAAGCAACAAGGTGATTGGTCGCATCCCGCTGGATGCTTCCTTCAGCCCGGTGCGTCGGGTCAGCTATCAGGTGGAAAGTGCCCGCGTGGAGCAGCGCACTGACCTGGATCGTCTGGTCATTGATATTGAAACCAACGGCGTGGTCGACCCCGAAGAGGCAATCCGCTATGCGGCGCGCGTGCTGGTTGATCAGCTTGCCGTGTTTGCCGACCTGGAAAGCACCGATTTTGTCGATAGCAAACCGGCTTCGGCGGCGGTGGATCCGGTGCTGCTGCGCCCGGTCGATGATCTGGAGCTGACGGTTCGTTCCGCCAACTGCCTGAAGGCCGAAAATATCTACTACATTGGCGATCTGATTCAGCGCACCGAGACCGAGCTGCTCAAAACGCCGAATCTGGGTCGCAAATCGCTCAATGAAATCAAGGAAGTGCTGGCTACTCGTGGCCTGACACTGGGTATGAAACTGGAAAACTGGCCGCCGGTCGGGCTGGAAAAGCTCGGCTGAGGTCGTCTCAACACAAGAGGTAAAGAAAAATGCGCCATCGTCACGGCTTGCGTAAGCTCAACCGAACCAGCAGCCACCGCCAGGCCATGTTCAAAAACATGGCGGGTTCGCTGCTGCGCCACGAATTGATCAAGACCACCTTGCCGAAAGCCAAAGAGCTGCGTCGCGTGGTCGAGCCGCTGATTACGCTGGGCAAAAAGCCCTCGCTGGCCAATCGCCGTCTGGCTTTTGCCCGTCTGCGCGACCGTGAAATGGTCGTCAAACTCTTCGATGAGCTGGGTCCGCGCTATGCCAACCGCAACGGCGGCTATCTGCGCATCCTGAAATGCGGTTTCCGCGATGGCGACAACGCCCCGATGGCGTGGGTGGAGCTGGTGGATCGTCCGCAGCAGCAGGAGGCGGCGGATGCCGGAAACAACGAAGCCGCTGCCCCTCAGGAAGCGGCTGCCGCTTGATCCGGGCTTCATACAATTCTGCTTGCACAAACTGGCCGGGCGCTTGTCCGGCCATTTTCTTTTGACCGTTCTCGTTCTGGAAAACGCCTATGACCTACCTGATTGTGAAATCGCTGCACATTGTTTTTGTGGTGAGCTGGTTTGCCGGGTTGTTTTATTTGCCGCGCCTTTTCGTCAATCACGCCATGGTCGAAGATGTTTCCACCAAGGAGAGGCTGGCGCTGATGGAGCGCAAGCTGTTTCGCTTCATGACCGGCATTGCCGTCATGGCGCTGATTTTTGGGCTGTGGCTGTGGCTGGGCATCGGCATTGGCGGCGGCTGGATGCACGTCAAACTGCTGCTGGTGCTGTTTTTGCTCGCCTATCATTATTACTGCGGCATCTTGATGCGCAAGTTGGCTGAGGGCAAAAACATCCATTCCCACGTCTGGTTTCGCTGGTTTAACGAAATTCCGGTGCTGGTGCTGCTGGTGGTCACCTTCCTGGTGGTGTTGAAACCTTTCTGAGACCGCTGTCATGGCCTGGCTGGAACGTTTTTTCGCCCCTTGCCCGCGCGGTCTGGAAGCGCTGCTGTGTGAAGAGCTTGCCGCGCTGGGCGCGCAGGCGGCGAAGGCGGATCGCGGCGGCGTGCAGTTTCGCGCCGATTGGCGCGCGGCCTATCGCGCGAATCTGGAAAGCCGGCTGGCTACGCGGGTGCTGTGGCTGGTCGGCAATGCGCCTTATCGCAGCGAAGACGATATTTACCGTCTCACAGCAGGCGTGGCGTGGGAAAAGTGGTTCGGCCCCGGGCAAACCATCCGTGTTTCCGTGACGGGGCGGCGCTCTCCGGTGCGCAGTCTGGAATTTGTCACCTTGCGCATCAAGGATGCCGTGTGCGACCGCTTTCGTGCCCGCTGCGGTAAGCGCCCCAGCGTGGATACGGCGGCGCCGGATATGCGCATTCATGCCTTTTTGAATGAACGGCACGTACAGCTTTATCTCGACCTCTCAGGCGAATCGCTGGTGCGGCGTGGCTTCAAGCGCGCGAACGTGCAAGCGCCGCTGAAAGAAAATCTGGCAGCGGGTATTTTGCGCCTGAGCGCTTGGCAGCCGGATGAGCCGCTGGTCGACCCGATGTGCGGCAGCGGTACGTTTTTGCTGGAAGCGGCGATGATGGCGCTGCGCATCGCGCCGGGCATGGGGCGGAATTTTGCGCTGGAAAACATGCGCCACTTTGATGCGCCGCTGTGGCAAGAAGTGGTCGCGAACGCAAAAGCTGCCGAATTGCCGCGCCGGGCGCTGCCGATTTATGGCTTTGACATTTCCGCGCAGGAAGTGCGGCGCACGCAGGTGAATTTGCGCGCGGCGCAGTTGCACGAGTGGGTAGCGGTGCAAGAGCACGACGTGCTGACGCTCGTCGCCCCTGCGAGCGCGGGCGTGATGGTGGCCAATCCGCCGTATGGCGTGCGGTTGGGCGAGATGGATGCGCTGGCGGCGTTTTATCCGCGTCTGGGCGATGCGCTGAAAGCGAACTGGGCGGGCTGGCGTTGTTGTTTTTTGAGCGCAGATACGAATCTGCCCAAACTCATCCGCCTGAAGGCGAGCGGGCGCACGCCGCTGTATAACGGTGCGCTGGAATGCCGTTTGTATGAATACCGCATGGTTGCGGGGAGCAATCAGCGGCGCACGCAGACATGATTTTCGCGCGCCTCGCGCCATGAGAGGGCAGGGCGGCGCGCGTGGCTTCGAAATGAGACAGTACAAACAACGCGCGCGCCCGTAGGCGCGCGCAGTTTGTGCCGGTGCGAGGAAAATCGGATCAGACGATGGTGGCTTTGGAGAGGTCGTCGCCAGCGGTGGGTTTGTCGGCGCGTTTGCTGTTGAGCTTGATTTGCAGGCGCAGGTCGTTGACCGAGTCGGCAAAGCGCAGGGCGTCTTCGTAGGTGATGAGGTCGGCTTCGTAGAGGTCGAACAGGCTCTGGTCGAAGGTTTGCATACCCAGTTCGCGCGAACGCTTCATCAGTTCCTTGATTTCGCCGATGCGCCCGTCGCAGATCATGTCCGAGACCAGCGGGGTTTGGAGCAGGATTTCGACGGCGGCGATACGGCCTTTGGTGCTGGCGCGCGGCACCAGGCGCTGCGAGATGAAGGCTTTCATGTTCAGCGAAAGGTCAAGCAGCAGTTGCTGGCGGCGCTCTTCGGGGAAGAAGTTGATGATGCGATCGAGCGCCTGGTTGGCGCTGTTGGCGTGTAGCGTGGCAAAACACAGGTGACCCGTCTCGGCAAAGGCGATGGCGTGATCCATGGTTTCGCGGCTGCGAATCTCGCCCATCAGGATGACGTTGGGCGCCTGACGCAGGGTGTTTTGCAGGGCGATTTCCCACGTGTCGGTGTCAATGCCGATTTCGCGCTGGCTGACGATGCAGTTTTTGTGCTGGTGGGCGAATTCAATCGGGTCTTCAATGGTGATGATGTGACCGTGCGAGTTTTCGTTGCGGTAATCCACCATTGCGGCCAGCGAGGTGCTTTTACCGGTACCGGTGCCGCCGACGAAAATCACCAGACCGCGCTCGTCGAGCGCGATTTTCTTCAGGATGGGCGGCAGACCCAGCCCGTCGAGCGTGGGCATTTCGCTGGGAATCGTGCGCAGCACGACGGCGATGGAGCCTTGCTGGCGATAGGCGTTGACACGGAAGCGACCGATGCCGACCGGGGAAATGGCGAAGTTGCATTCCTTGGTGGCTTCAAATTCGGCGGCCTGCCGGTCGTTCATGATTGCGCGGGCAATCGCGGCGGTGTGGCGCGGCGTGAGCGGCTGGGAGGTTTGCGGGTTGATTTTGCCGTCCACCTTGATGCTGGGTGGGAAACCTGCGCAGATGAAAAGGTCAGAACCCTTTTTTTGCAACAGGATTTGCAGCAGTTCGTGCAGAAAAGAGAGTGCTTGATCGCGTTCCATGATGTGAGCGGCAAAAAGTGTGTTACGTGAATCAACCGATGAAGTTGTCTTTGTTCTGGGCGCGGACGCGGGCTTCGCCAATTGCCACAACGTTGCGGCGGACGAGGTCCAGCAGGCACTGGTCAAGCGTCTGCATACCGTGCCCTTGACCGCTCTGGATGGAGGAGTACATCTGGGCGACCTTGTTTTCACGGATGAGGTTGCGGATGGCAGGGGTGCCAATCATGATTTCGTGCGCGGCCACGCGGCCATTGCCTTCTTTGCGCTTGAGCAGGGTTTGCGCGATGACCGCACGCAGGGATTCGGAGAGCATGGAGCGCACCATCTCTTTTTCGCCGGCAGGGAAAACGTCGATGATACGGTCGATGGTTTTGGCGGCAGACGAGGTGTGCAGCGTGCCGAACACCAGGTGGCCGGTTTCGGCGCCGGTGAGCGCCAGGCGGATGGTTTCGATGTCGCGCATCTCGCCGACCAGAATGACATCCGGGTCTTCACGCAGGGCGGAGCGCAGGGCGTTGTTGAAGGACAGCGTGTTGCGGTGCACTTCGCGCTGGTTGATGAGGCAGCGCTTGGATTCGTGCACGAATTCAATCGGGTCTTCAATGGTGAGGATGTGACCAGACTGGGTTTCGTTGATGTAGTCAATCATCGCCGCCAGCGTGGTGGACTTGCCCGAGCCGGTCGGGCCGGTGACCAGCACGATGCCGCGCGGCTGTTCGGCGATGTCGCGGAAAATGCGCGGGGCTTCGAGTTGGTCCAGGGTCAGCACCTTGTCCGGAATGGTACGGAAGACGGCGGCGGCACCGCGTTCCTGGTTGAAGGCGTTGACGCGGAAACGGGCGAGGTTCTGGACGGCGAAGGAGAAGTCGCATTCCAGCACGTCTTCGTATTGTTTGCGCTGACCGTCGTTCATGATGTCATAGACCATGCCGTGCACGGTTTCGTGGTCGAGCGCGGGCAGGTTGATGCGGCGGATGTCGCCGTTGACGCGAATCATGGGGGGCAGACCGGCGGACAGGTGCAAGTCGGAAGCCTTGTTTTTGACGGAGAAGGTGAGGAGTTCGGTGATGTCCATGATGGGCAGTAACGTGAATGGTTGGAAATGGAGACTGAGTACGCCTCAGAGAGGCGGAACAGACGCCATGCTACACTTTTTGCGACAAATTGTCTCAGTTAATCGTAGGTGTCCAGTCTACAACATCTGGGACTTCGGGGGTTAGATGGCTGCTTTGCCTGCCTGCTTTGGCGGCTGGCTGTGTAACATTCCGTGAAAAATCCGTTTCGGGAGGAAGCAAATGATTGAGGAGATGGTGCGACTGGTGCTGCAAGTGGTGGCGTTTTTGCTCTCGGCAGTGTTTGTGTTGCGTTTTTACATGCATTGGCGGCGGATGTCGTTCTACGGGCCGCTGGGGCAGTTTGTGAAGGCGGCAACCGATTGGCTGTGCGCGCGCCGTGCGCCGCCTTCCAAGGTGACGCCGCTGCGTCGCGGGCGGGTGTGGTCGGACTGGCTGCCGCTGGCTGCGGCGCTGGGCGTGCAGTTGCTGCACGCTGCGCTGCTGCTGGCGATGCGTGGCGGGCTGACCCTGCCGGTGCTGATGTTGCCCCGGGTGCTGGGGCTGGCGCTGCTGGGGCTGCTGATGGTGGTGCTGAATTTGCTTTGCGCACTGGTGCTGGTGGAGGTGGTGCTGTCGTGGGTGAATCCGCATTCGCCGGTGATGGGCGAGGTGGGGGCACTGACAGAGCCATTCCTGCGCCCGTTTCGGCGGGTGATTCCGCCGCTGGGCGGGGTGGATTTGTCGCCGCTGGCGTTGTTGCTCATCGTCCAGGTGGTGCAGGTGGCGGTGTCGCGTAGCTGGGAAAACGGTCTGGCGGCGGCGCTGGCGCCGGTGACGGGCTGGGCGGTGTAGCGCGCGCTATGCGTCGCTGGCGTACATGATCTGACCTTCGACGATGGTGTAGCGCACCTTGCCGGGCAGGGTTTGCCCCAGGAAGGGGGTGTTTTTGCCGTTGCTGGTTAGTGTTTCACGGGTGACGGGGGTGTGGCCTTCGGCATCGAAAATGCACAGGTCGGCGCGGGTGCCGACGCTTAGATGACCGGCGCGCTGGCTGTCCAGAATGCGCGCCGGGGCAAGCGTGATGCGCGCGAGCGCCTCGGGTAGCGCGATGCTGTCTTCACGCGCCCATTTCAGCGCCAGCGGCAAGAGCAGTTCCAGCCCGATGGCACCGGCTTCGGATTCGTTGAACGGCAGCGCTTTGGCTTCGTCATTGACCGGGGCGTGATTGGAGCACAGGGCGTCGATTTCGCCGGCGGCCAGTGCGGCGCGCAGGGCGTCGCGGTCGGCGCGGGCGCGCAGCGGCGGGGCGAGGTGGCAGTGGGTGTCGAAGTAGCCGATGTCGCTCTCGTCCAGATGCAGGTGGTGGATGTCGATGTCGCAGGTGACATCCATGCCGCGTGCGCGCGCTTCGCGAATCAGCGGCAGGCTGCTGGCGCAGGAAAGATGGGCGATGTGCAGGCGCGCGCCGGTGTGCTCTGCCAGTTGCAGGATGGTGTAGAGGGCGATGGTCTCGGCAGCGGCGGCAATTGGTGGCAAGCCCAGATGGGCGGCGACTTCGCCGTCGTGCGCCACGCCGTCGCGGGTCAGATACGGGTCGCCCGGCTGACACCAGACGCGAAAGCCGAAGGTGCTGGCGTATTGCAGGGTGCGCAGCAAGACGGCGTTGTTGGTAATCGGGCGGCTGGCCTGGCTGAAGGCTACGCAGCCGGCGGCGGTGAGTTCTGCCATTTCTGACAGACGCTCGCCGCGCAGCCCGACGGTGAGCGCGCCCACCGGGTAAATGTGCGCGCGGTTGAGCTTTTTGGCGCGGTGGCAAAGCATTTCGACCAGACCGGGTTCGTCCAGCGGCGGGTCGGTATCGGGCGGGATGGCCAGACTGGTGACGCCGCCGGCCATGGCGGCGTGCATTTCGGATTCGAGCGTGGCGCGGTATTCGTTGCCGGGTTCGCGCAGACGGGCGCACAAATCGACCAGACCGGGGGCGACGATGAGGCCGGTGGCGTCAATTTCGCGCTCTACCGTGAAATCTGCGGGGGCATCGCCAATGGCGGCGATGAGGCCGTCGGCAATGAAAACGTCGGCAATGCGGTCGATGTGGTTGGCGGGGTCAATCAGGCGTCCGTGGGCGATGCGCAGTTTCATGGTGGGCGGTTCCTGTGCGGAGGGTTCAGGCGGCAAGCATACTCATGACGGCCATGCGCACGGCAATGCCGAAGGTGACTTGTGGCAGGATGACGGCCTGCGGGCTGTCGGCGACGGCAGAATCAATTTCTACGCCGCGATTGAGCGGGCCGGGGTGCATGACGATGGCATCGGGCTTGGCAAGGGCGAGTTTTTCGGCAGTCAGCCCCCAAACCTTGAAAAACTCTTGCGGCGTGGGCAAAAGCGCGCCGTTCATGCGTTCGTTTTGCAGGCGCAGCATCATCACGACGTCCACATCGCGCAGCCCTTCGCGAATGTCGTGATAGACGCGCACGCCCAACCGGGCGCAGTCGTGCGGCAGTAGCGTGCCGGGGCCGATGACGCGGATTTCGGGCACGCCCAGCGTGGTGAGCGCGGCAATCTGGCTGCGGGCGACCCGCGAATGCAGGATGTCGCCAACAATGGCCACGCGCAGGTGTTCAAAGCCGCCTTTGTAGTGGCGGATGGTGTACATGTCGAGCAGCCCTTGCGTGGGGTGGGCGTGGCGCCCGTCGCCGGCGTTGACGATGTGAATGTCGTTGCGCCCGATGTTGGCGAGATGGCGGGCGATGAGAAAGGGCGCGCCGCTGGAGGCGTGGCGCACCACGAACATGTCCGCGTGCATGGCGCAGAGGTTGTCGATGGTGTCCAGCAGGCTCTCGCCCTTGGCGGTGGAACTGGTGGAAATATTCAGGTTGACAATGTCGGCAGACAGGCGCTTGGCGGCGATTTCAAAGGTGGTGCGGGTGCGCGTGGAGTTTTCAAAAAAGAGGTTGAAAATGCTTTTGCCGCGCAGCAGGGGGACTTTTTTGATTTCGCGCTCTGCCACGGCGAGAAACGGCGCGGCGTTGTCCAGAATGGAGGTGAGAATCTCCCGTGGCAGCCCTTCGAGGGTGAGCAGGTGCTGAAGGCGTCCGTCGCGGTCCAGTTGCGGGTGGTGTGGCGTGCTCATCGTTCCAGCCTCAGTTGCAGTTCGCCCGCCGCGCCGCGTTCGAGCTTCAGGCGCTGGTGTTCGGGCAGGGGGGAAGAAAGCGTCAGGGCGCAGTATTGCGCGGCAATCGGCAATTGGCGCTCGCCCCGGTCGACGAGTACGGCCAGCTCTACGCAGGCGGGGCGACCATAATCAAAGAGCACGTTGAGCGCGGCGCGGATGGTGCGCCCGGTTTGCAGGATGTCGTCGACCAGGATGATGTGGGCGTCGTTGATGTCAATGCCCGGCGCGCTGGGCTTGGGGGCGAGCGCCAGACCGCGTTCGTTGAGGTCGTCGCGGTAAAAGGAAATATCCAGCACGCCGGGCGCGCCCAGCCCGAGCTGTTCGGCCAGTGTTTCGGCCAGCCAGACGCCGCCGGTATACAGACCGACCAGATGGGTGTTGGGGCGCAGACGCGGGCGGATTTGCGCCGCCAGCTCTTGCGAGAGGCGGGCGGCATCCAGGGTGGCGGGCAATTCAGGGGCGGCGGGCGTATTCATCCAGACAATCCTGCAAAATAATTTGCGCAGCGTGCGCATCCAGATGCTCTTTGCGCGCCTGCCAGCGGTGCAAACCCGCGTCGGCGAGCGCAGTTTCGGCAGCGCAAGAGCTGAGACGTTCGTCAAATTCAATCACCGGCAGACCAAAGCGACCACGCAGGCGGTTGGCAAAACGGGCGCATTGGGCGGTCATTTCGTGTTCGCGCCCGTCCAGATGGGTGGGGCGCCCGACAATCAGCGCCACCGGTTTCCATTCTTCAATGAGGCGGGCGATGGCGGCAAAGCGTTCGCGCGTGGACTCGGCGCGGATGATGGTTTGCGCGAGGGCAGTGCGGGTTTCCAGCTCGCCCAGTGCGACGCCAATGCGCGCTTGCCCGTAGTCGAAACCGAGTACGGTGCCGCGCGCAGGCAGTCGGACGGGGGCTTCAGGCATGACCGGCGATGTCGCTGAGGTTGGCAAAATCAATGCCCAGTTGGTGCATGGCGGCGGCCAGGCGCTCTTCGGGCGGGAGTTCAAAGACGATGGCGGGCGAGGCGGGCACGGTCAGCCAGCTATTGCGCCCCAGTTCGTATTCCAGTTGCCCGGCAGCCCAGCCGGCATAGCCCAGCGAGACGAGCACTTCGGCGGGCGCATCGCTTTGGCTGACGTTGAGCAGGATGTCGCGCGAGCTGGTCAGGCAAAAGTGGTCATTGACCGTCATCGTCGAATGCCAGCCGCCCGGCTCGCGGTGCAGCACAAAGCCACGGTCAGTCTGCACCGGACCGCCGAAATACACCGGCTGGGCGGCGATGTCGTGGTTTTCCAGCGGCAGGTCAATGCGCTCGAAGAGGCCGCCGAGGGTGAGATCGAGCGGACGGTTGACCATGATGCCCAGCGCGCCGTGTTCGTTGTGTTCACACAACAAAATCAGCGCGCGCGTAAAGGTCGGGTCGCCATCCATGGAAGGCATGGCGATCAGGAAATGTCCGGTCAGGTTGGTGGTGGCGGTCAAACTCATGGCGCGTGCATTGTACCGTGCTGTGCGCGGGGCGTTTCAGCGAATGCCGGATTTCAACGTCACCGCGCGGTTGAAAACCAGCGCATCGGGGCGGCTGTCGCCGCTGTCGGCGATGAAATAGCCGTGGCGCTCAAACTGGAAGGTTTGCCCGGGCGCGTCTTCGGCCAGCGCCGGTTCTACCTGCGCGTGCAGGACGGTGAGCGAATCGGGGTTGAGGTCGTCGATGAAATCGCGTTCCAGCTCTGGCGGGTCGTCTTCGCGGCGCGCGCCCGGCTGGGCGGTGACGAACAGCCGCCCGTACAGGCGCACTTCGGCTTCGCGCGCGTGCGCGACGCTCAACCAGTGCAAATTGCCCTTGACCTTGTAGTTATCCGCGCCCGGCGTGCCGGATTGGGAATCGGGGAAATATTCGCACAGCACGGCGGTAACGTTGCCGTCCGCGTCTTTTTCGCAGCCCGTGCATTCGACCACGTAGCCATAGCGCAGCCGCACGCGGTTGCCCGGATAGAGGCGGCGAAAGCCTTTGCTGGGCACTTCCATGAAGTCTTCGCGCTCAATCCACAATTCGCCCGAAAACGGCACTTCGCGCGTGCCCGCCTCAGGGTGTTGCGGATGATTGGGGGCGTGGCAGGTGTGTGTTTCGCCCGCCGGAAAGTTGGTGATTTTCAGCAGCAGCGGGTCAAGCACGGCGATGCGGCGCGGCGCGTGTTCGTTGAGGTCGTCGCGCATGGCTTGTTCCAGCACGTCCATGTCAATCCACGAATCGGCCTTGGCGACACCGGCGCGCTCGGCAAACAGGCGAAAACCGCCAGCGGAAAAGCCGCGCCGGCGCGCGCCAGAGATGGTGGGCAGACGCGGGTCGTCCCAGCCGTTGACGTGGCCTTCGCTGACCAGGCGGATGAGTTTGCGCTTGGAGAGCACGGTCTGATAGAGATTGAGCCGCGCAAACTCAATCTGCTGCGGCAGCGGACGGGCAAAGCGCCCGGCCTCTGCCAGCGCATCCAGCAGCCAGTCGTAGAACGGGCGCTGGTCTTCAAATTCCAGCGTGCAGATGGAATGCGTGACGCGCTCAATGGCGTCTTCAATCGGATGCGCGAAGGTGTACAGCGGATAGATGCACCAGGCATCGCCCGTGCGGTGGTGCGCAACGTGGCGGATGCGGTAAATCACCGGGTCGCGCAGGTTGAGGTTCGGGCTTTGCATGTCGATTTTCGCCCGCAGCACATGCGTGCCCTCGGCAAATTCGCCCGCCTTCATGCGCAGGAACAAATCCATGTTTTCTTCCGCGCTGCGGCTCCGGAATGGGCTATCCTCGCCGGGTTGGGTCAGCGTGCCACGGCGGGCGCGGATTTCGTCTGCCGACTGCGAGTCCACATAGGCTTTACCGGCGCGAATCAGCGCGCAGGCGCATTCAAACATTTCTTCAAAGTAATCCGAGGCATAGCGGATTTCGCCCGACCACTGAAAACCTAGCCAGCGCACCGCGCCGATGATGGCATCGACGTACTCCTGCGCCTCTTTTTCGGGGTTGGTGTCGTCAAAACGCAGGTGACAGTCGCCGCCGTAACTTTCCGCCAGCCCGAAGTTCAGGCAGATGGACTTGGTGTGACCAAAGTGCAGATAGCCGTTGGGTTCGGGCGGAAAGCGGGTGACGATGCGGGTGTGCTTGCCACAGGCCAGATCAGCGTCAATCTGGTTGCGGATGAAGTTGGAAGCGGGGGCGGAAGTGTCAGTAGGTGTGCTCATGGGGGAAAAACAACGCAGGTTCCAGAAAGCGCACTTTGCGCGCGAGCAGGATGCGGCAAAAAGCGCGAAAGCGGCGATTGTACTGTGTTTGCGGGCAGTTTCCCGCATCGCGCGCGTGGTGCGAAGTGCGGGTTTTACAACACTTTTGTGCAGTGCAATAAAAAAGTGCTACCCCTTCGGGACGGAAGTCTGGTTATAATTGCTGCACCGCAACAGAACACGGAGTACAAAAATGAAATCCCTTCAAACTGAACAGAGTGTTACCGAACTTGTGCATGGCAAAATCAACGACGCCGCGCTGCGCAACCTGTGCGCCGTCACCAGTGTTTTGCCGACGCTGCGCAGCCTGCGCGCGCAATGGGTGATCAGCCTGGTTGCCCGCGCCATCGGCACCCGCGAAGGCACGCAACATCGCCAGTTGCTGGCGAACAAAGCCGCCGCCTGCGCCGCGCACATTCAAGAAGCGACGCAAGAGACCGGCACGAGCGCCCAGCGCGAAGTCGCGCAAGCGCTGGTGCTGCTGGCTGACCTGAGCCGCGCGGTCGAAAACGAAGCGCAAATCAACCGCCTCGTGCGCGTCGCGGCCTGAATAAGCGCGCCGCCAGCTCGGCGGCCTCTTCTGGCACCTGGCGGGCTGCCGCACCCTGCGCCGCCCGCCAAGTCTGCATCAATGCCGCGCGCGTAGGCAGCACGACGCCAAAAAAGCGCACCTCGCGCCCACGGGCGATGAGCAGGGTAGGGAAGTTTTCCACCTCCAGCGCATCGACGGTCTCGGCATCGTCCTCCACGTCAACCCAGAGCACGCGCACGGGCGCGTTTTCTGCCGCGAAGGTCTCCAGCATTTCCCGATATTCCCGACACGTGCCGCACCACTGCGCGCACAGGGCATAGAGCGCGAAAGCATCATCAGACAGCGGCGGCAGGTCGTCGGCGAGCGTGTACAACATGGGAAAGGAACAAAATGGCGAGCTTCGGCTCGCCATTTTACTG
>JAFZMK010000152.1 GCA_017553285.1 Rhodocyclaceae bacterium | reverse complement strand
GTTGCGGAGAGATAAAAAAGCGATACGCATTGGTGCCGCTTGTCTGACTCGAACAGACGACCTACCGCTTACAAGGCGGTTGCTCTACCAACTGAGCTAAAGCGGCGCGAAGCCCGCGATTATTCCAGATTTTCGCGTACCTTTGTAAGGAAAAACTGTGCCCCCCACGCTCATGCCAGACCGCTTCGCGGTCTGTCATTCGCTGCCCCCCCAAGGGGGCTGCGCCCGCCTTGAGGCGGCTCGGCGGCGGGCGCAAGGGCTATACTCGCCGCCATGTGGTTGCGTGTCTTCTATTTCCTGCTGTGGACGCTCGTGTTGCCGCTGGCTTGCCTGCGCTTGCTGTGGCGCGGGCGCGGCGAGGCGGGGTATTTGCGCCATTGGAATGAACGCTTCGGCGGCGGTGCGCCGTTGCCTGCCGGGCGCTGGTATCTGGTGCACGCGGTGTCGGTAGGCGAAACACGCGCTGCCGCGCCGCTGGTGCGGGCGATTCTTGCCGCGCACGGGCAAAACCGCGTGCTGCTCACCGGCACCACACCCGCCGGGCGCGAGACGGCGACGCAGCTTTTCGGCGCAGAGGCGCGGGTGACGTACCGCTGGTTGCCGTGGGACCATCCCGCGCTGGTGCGCCGCTGGCTGGCGCGCGTCCGTCCGCAGGCAGCATTGGTGATGGAAACGGAATGGTGGCCGGGGCTGTTTGCCGCCTGCGCCGCGCAGCAGGTGCCGCTGGCGCTGGTGAACGTGCGCCTGTCGGCGCGTTCGGCGCGCGGCTATGCGCGGCGCGTGCGCGCGCTGGCGCGGCAAATGCTGACCGTGCCGTGCGCAGTGCTGGCGCAGGGGCGGGCGGATGCGCGGCGGTTGCGCTTTCTTGGCGCGCGGCAAGTGACGGTGTGCGGCAACCTGAAATTCGACGTGCCGCAAGATGCTGCGCAGCAAGTCTTGGGCGAACAATTCCGCGCCGCCTTTGGCGCGCGCCCCGTGCTGCTGCTGGCCAGTTCGCGCGATGGCGAAGAGGCTGATTTTCTCGCCGCGCTGGCGCAGGCGACCTTGCCGCCCGAGACGCTGGTGGCGATTGTGCCGCGCCATCCGCAACGCTTTGACGAAGTGGCGCGGCTGCTGGAACGCGCAGCTTTGCCGTATGCGCGGCGCAGCCGCAACGAAGCGGTGACGCAGACCACGCGCGTGTGGCTGGGCGATTCGCTGGGCGAACTGGCGGCGTGTTATGGCGCCGCCGATGTTGCACTGATTGGCGGAAGCTGGCGGCCTTTCGGTGGGCAAAACCTGATTGAAGCCTGCGCCGCCGGCGTGCCCGTCTTGTTGGGACCGCATACCTGGAACTTCCGCGACGCCGCGCACGCCGCCGTGAGTGCGCAAGCGGCGCTTCAGGTGGCGGATTTTGCAGCAGCCTTGCAGGAAGCGGCGGCGCTGCTGACAGAGGACGAACGCCGCACCTTCATGGGTGAGCAAGCGCGCCGCTTTGCCCGCACGCACCAAGGCGCGTGTGCGCGCACGCTGACAGCGCTGCGGCAAGCGGGGCTGGATTTCGCCGCGTGAGGGCAGGGCGCGCGAAGCGCCGCGCAGAACGCCTGTGCGCCGTTTGCTTGTTGTGGCGGGCATTCAGGCGGCGTTCATCGGGGCTGCCTACAATTCCATACGCAATTTTTGGCGCGCGCCCGTAGACTGCGTGCCGTTTTCAGTTTGCCGTACAAGGAGCGTTTCCCCATGAAAAACTTTCTGCGCAGCGCCCACCGTTGGGTGGGCATTTGTCTTGCGCCTTTTTTTGCCATTTTGCTGGTGACCGGCGCCGTCCTCGCCTTTCAGCCCATCCTCGCCCCGGAACTGGGCAGCGCGCCCATTGGCGCGCGGGCGGCGCAGCTTCAGGCCGCTGTGCAGCGGCTGGATGCCGACGGCGTCAACCTCCCGACGCTGGAACTGGATGCGGACGGTGAACATTTCTGGGTCGGCGGCGGGCGCAATGCGCGCAGCGCGCAATATCGTCTTGCCGACGGCGAGTTTGTGCGCCACGGCGGTATCAGCATGAAGCTCTACAACACTGCCAAAAGCCTGCACAAATCGCTGCTCTTGAAAGCCAACTTGCTGATGGAGTTGGCGACCTACGCGATGCTGCTCATCATCGTCGCGGGGCTGGTGATGTGGCTGAAGCCGCGCTTTGAGCGCCGCCTCATCAGTTGGCACAACGCGCTGGGCATCGTGCTGTTTCCGCT
>JAFZMK010000151.1 GCA_017553285.1 Rhodocyclaceae bacterium | reverse complement strand
CCGGCACGCCCGGTGCGGCCTATGCGGTGCACGTAGTCTTCGGCGGTGTGCGGCAGTTCGTAGTTGATGACGGCGGGCAGGTCGTCAATGTCCAGCCCACGGGCGGCAACGTCGGTGGCGACCAGGATGCGCAATTTGCCGCTTTTGAAGGCTTCGAGCGTCTCCGTGCGCTGGCTTTGGTTTTTGTCGCCATGAATGGCGTCGGCGGCCAGACCGCATTGTTGCAGGTGGCGGGTGAGGCGGGCGCAGCCCAGACGGGTGTCGACGAAGACGAGGGTTTGCTGCGCGTCGGCTTGCAATAGATGCACGAGCAGGGCGCGCTTGGCGCGGCTTTCTACCGGGTAGACGCGGTGGGTGATGGTCTCGGAGATGGTGTTGCGGCGGGCGACTTCGATGAATTTTGGCGAGCGCAACATGCGGTTGGCCAACTGGCGGATTTCTTCCGAGAAGGTGGCGGAAAACAGCAGGCTTTGGCGCGCTTCGGGCAGCAGGTCGAGAATGCGGCGGATGTCGGGCAGAAAGCCCATGTCGAGCATTCGGTCGGCTTCATCGAGTACGAGCACTTCTACTTGCCCGAGCTGGAGGGATTTTTGCTGCACGTGGTCGAGCAAGCGTCCGGGCGTGGCGACGACGATTTCTACCCCGGGGCGCAGCGCCGTGACCTGGGCGCGGATGTCCGTGCCGCCATAGACGCAGGCCGAACGCAGCGGCAGGTGTTTGCAGTAGGTTTGCACTGATTCGTGCACCTGCACGGCCAGTTCGCGCGTGGGGGCGAGAATCAGCGCGCGCACGGGGTGGCGCGCGGGACTGGCGGAGGTATTGGCGCGCGGGGCAAGGCGCTGCAACATCGGCAGGGCGAAGGCGGCGGTTTTGCCGGTGCCGGTTTGCGCGCCGGCGAGAATGTCGTGCCCGGCAAGGACGACGGGGATGGCTTGCGCCTGGATGGGGGTGGCTTCGGTGTAGCCGGCTTCGGTGACGGCGCGCAGCAGTTCGGGCAAAAGACCCAGTTCAGCAAAAGACATGACAGCGGTGTGGCGGTCTGGAAAATAAATCGGACGATTATAGCGCCGTTCGTTGCAAGGGGTTCTGGGCGCGGCGCGCGGCGCGGTAGAATGGGCGCTTTTGTCCAAGCGCCTTCTTGCCCATGTCCAATTGTGTTGTTGCCGCCTTTGAAGCGAAACTGGCCGAACGGGGCTTTCGCGCCGATGCGGCGCAACGTATGGCGATTGACCGCTTGCAGCGGCTTGCCGATGAATTGCGCGGCTATGTGCCGACAGTGCCGCCGCGCGGCTGGCGCAAGTGGTTTGCCGCGCCGTCCAAACCCGCGCCGCAAAGCGTGTATTTCTGGGGTGGCGTGGGGCGCGGGAAAAGTTTTTTGATGGATTGCTTTTTCGCCGCCGTGCCGTTCGCGCACAAGCAGCGGGTGCATTTCCACGCCTTCATGCAGCGGGTGCAAAATGATTTGAAAAACCACAACCAGCAGCCCGATCCTTTGCAGATGGTCGCCGATGGCATCGCGGCGCAGGCGTCGTTGCTGTGTTTTGACGAGTTTCATGTTTCGGACATCGCCGATGCGATGATTCTCGGTCGCTTGCTGGAAGCCTTGGCGGCGCGCGGCGTGGTGCTGGTGATGACGACCAATTACCCGCCCGATGGTCTCTATCCCAACGGGCTGATGCGGGTGAACTTCTTGCCTACCATTGCGTTCATCAAGCAGCATTTTGACGTGCTGGAAATCGACGATGGCACGGATTACCGCCTGCGCACGCTCACCGACATGCAGTTGTATTTGACGCCGGATGATGATGCCGCCCGCGCCCGTCTGCATGAGGATTTTGTGCGGCTTACGGGCTGTGCGCCTGTGGCTGGCGAGATGGAAGTGCTGGGGCGCAAAATTGCCACGCTGGGGCAGGCGACGGGTGTAGCGTGGTTTGACTTTGCCGCGCTGTGCATCACCGCGCGTTCGCAAAACGACTATCTGGAAATCGCCCGCGAGAAGCACACCGTACTGCTCTCCGGCGTGCCGGTGATGAGCGCGCAGCAGGCGTCCGAGGCGCGGCGTTTTACCTGGCTGATTGACGTGCTTTATGACTGCCGCGTGAAACTGATTTGCAGCGCGCAGGCGGCTGCCGAACAGCTCTACACCCAGGGGCAAAACGCCAACGAATTTGCGCGCACCGCCAGCCGGCTGACCGAGATGCGCTCGCATGAATATCTCGTCGAAGCGCACCGCGAACGCATCGATACGGAGCCGCAACAACATGGCTGAAGCGCAAGACGAAACCCACCCCATCGACGCGGCGTTTGCCGCCGACGGCCCGCTGGCCGAGGCGACCGAACATTTCCGCCCGCGCGCGCAGCAACTGGAAATGGCGCACGCGGTCTATCAGGCGCTGCGCGAAGCGGGCGTGCTGGTGGCAGAAGCCGGTACGGGCACGGGGAAAACCTTTGCGTATCTTGTGCCGGCGTTGCTCTTTGGCGGGCGCGTCATCATTTCCACCGGCACCAAAACGCTGCAAGACCAGATTTTCAACCGCGACCTGCCCGCCGTGCGCGATGCGCTGCGCGTGCCGGTGTCCATCGCGCTGCTCAAGGGGCGCGCCAATTATGTTTGCCCGTACTGGCTGGCGCGGCACATGAACGAATCGCGCTTTTATGGCGCGGCGGTGTTGACCGACTTGCGCCACATTGCGCGCTTCATGCAAACCAGTAAAAGCGGCGACAAGGCCGAGTGCAGCGCGGTGCGCGAAGACTCCCCCGCCTGGGCAGCGGCGGTTTCCACGCGCGAAAACTGTCTGGGGCAGCAATGCCCGAATCTGGAAGAATGTTTCGTTGCCAAGGCGCGCGAGCGGGCGCGTCAGGCCGAAGTGGTGGTGGTCAACCATCATCTGTTTTTCGCGGATCTCGCCTTGCGCAGCGGCGGCATGGGCGAGCTGCTGCCCGATTGTCAGGCGGTGGTGTTTGATGAGGCGCATCAACTCGGGGCGATTGCCAGCGAGTTTTTCGGCGAAAGTATTTCCAGCGCGCAACTGGTGGATTTGGCAAAAGACTCCCGCACCGAGGCGAGCGTGGCGGGCGCTGCCTGCCGCGAACTGGTCGACACGGCCCGCAAGCTGGAACATGCGGCGAAAGATTTGCGCATTTTGTTCCACGAACAAAGCGGGCGTTTTACCGAAAAGGAATTGTTCGCCACCGAGGGCTTTACCGACACACTGAAGACGCTGGAAGCGCAGCTTGCCGCGTTCATGCAGGTGCTGGAAACGCAGGCGGAACGTTCCGAAGGGCTGAAAAGCTGTCTGGCGCGCGGCGAAGACGCGGCAGAACGGCTGGCGCGCTGGCAAGGGCCGAAAGCGAATGAGGACGTGCGCTGGGGCGAATGCTTTGCGCGCTCCATCAGCTTGCGCACCACGCCGCTTTCCATCGCCGAGCGGTTTCACGCGCAGCTCGTGGCAGACCGCCGCGCCTGGATATTCGCCTCCGCCACGCTTGCGGTGGGCGAAGATTTCAGCCACTACTGCAATGAGATGGGGCTGGACAAGCTGGAGACCCCGGCGCAAACGCGCGTCTGGGGCAGTCCGTTTTCCTGGCGCGAGCAAGCCGTGCTCTATGCCACGCGCGATTTGCCCGACCCCAATGACGCCGGTTATGCGCAAGCGGTCGCCCACGCCGCCTGGCCGCTGATTCGCGCCATGCATGGGCGTGCCTTTGTGCTGTGTACGTCCTTGCGCGCCATGCGCACGATTCACGAAACCCTCGCCGCCTGTTTGCGCGACGAGGCCGACGCCGAAATTGCCGCGCTGCCGCTGCTGTTGCAGGGCGAGGCGACCAAAACGGAACTGCTGGAGCGCTTTCGCACGCTGGGCAATGCCATTCTCGTCGCCAGCCAGAGTTTCTGGGAAGGCGTGGATGTACCCGGCGAGGCGCTCTCGCTGGTGATTATCGACAAACTGCCCTTCACGCCGCCGGACGACCCGGTGCTTTCCGCGCGCATCGAGCGGATGCGCAAGGAAGGCGGCAATCCGTTTTTCCACTATCAGTTGCCGCGCGCCATCATCCAGATGAAGCAGGGCGCCGGGCGGCTGATTCGCTCCGAGCGCGACCGGGGCTTGCTGTGCATCTGCGACGGGCGCTTGTTGAGCAAACCTTACGGCGCGCAAATCTGGCGCAGTCTGCCGCCGATGCGGCGCACTTCCCGGCGCGAAGACGCGCTGGGTTTTCTTGCCGGATTGCGCAACGCGGCGGACAGCGGCGGGCAAAATCCGCCATAATTCCGCTTTACCTTTTCGCCCGTTTTTATCCCATGTCCGTCACCGAACTTGCCTGCCAGCGCGCCCGCGAAATCCGCCTCATGGCCTTCGATATCGACGGCGTGATGACTGACGGCACGCTCTACTACCACGCCGACGGCGGCGAGAGCAAAGCCTTCAACGTGCTCGACGGGCACGGTCTGAAAATGCTGCGGCAGGGCGGCATTGCGGTGGCCATCATCAGTGGCCGCGCCAGCCCCGCGCTGGCCGCCCGCGCCGCCAATCTGGGGCTGACCGAAACATTGCGCATGGGCGTGCAGGATAAACGCGCCGAACTCGTCGCACTGGCGCAAGCCTGCCAGTTGCCGCTGCGCGCCTGCGGCTATATGGGCGACGATGTAGTGGATTTGCCCATTTTGCGCGCCGCCGGTTTTTCCGCCGCCCCCGCCAATGCGCACGCCTTCGTCAAGGAACACGTGCACTGGGTCAGCCAGGCGCGCGGTGGTGCGGGCGCGGTGCGCGAAGTGTGCGAATTTTTGCTGCAAGCGCAAGGCAAGCTGGCGGCGATGTTGCAGGAGTATCTGCAATGAGGCTGGCAGACATTTTCTTTCCCGGGCGCGAACGCCTCACCGCGATTGCGCTGTTGGGCGCGCTGGCGTTGGGCACGTTCTGGCTGCAATCGCTGATGCGCGAGCGCGCGCAGGATGAAACCGGGCGTCCGCTGGGCGCGCCGGATTTTGTCGCCGAAAAGGTGGAAGTCACCGCCTTCGACGCAGCCGGCAGACCGCATTACCACCTGGGCGCGGCGCGGGTGACGAATTACCCGGACAACGCCATGTCGCGGCTGGAAACCCCCGTGCTGCGCATCCGCGAAGAAACGGGCGGCGAGACCATCGTTACTGCCCGCACGGGCGAGAGCCACCGCCCGCAAGGCAAGGAACCCTTCGTCATTCTGGACGGACAAGTGCGCGTAGAGCGCCGTATGCCGCAACAGCCGCCGCTGCGTCTGGACAGCGAACGGCTGAAAGTCTGGCCCGAATCCGAACGTGTCGCCAGTGAAGCGCCCGTTACCATCACCCAGGGCAGCCAGCGCGCGCAGGGTGACAAACTGGCGGCCAGCAATCTTTTCGGTGTGCTGCAACTGGCGGGCAAAGTCTCGCTGGCGCTGCCGCCGGCTTCACAAACCTCTTCCCAAACACGAAAAACGCCATGAAATTTTTCCCCACCGCCGCTGTATTCCTGATGTTGCCGTGCCTGTTTGCTGCGGGCGCGGCGTTTGCCGAAAAGGCCGACCGCGAAAAGCCCGTGCAGATTGAAGCCGCGCGGGTGAGCATTGATGAACGCAACAAGACGCAGACCTTTGAAGGCAACGTCGTGCTGCGTCAGGGCACGTTTGAACTCAAGGGCGAGCGCCTCGTCGTGCATCAGCAAGCCGATGGTTTCCAGATGGGGGAAGCGACCGGCCAGCCCGCCACCTTCCGCCAAAAGCGCGACGACAGCCCGGACTACATCGAAGGGCAGGCCAGACGCATCCAGTACGACGCCCGCGACGAGCGCGCCCGCCTCTATGGTGACGCCAAAATCCACTCGGGCGGCGACGCCATTCAGGCGCAATACATTGAATACGACGCCATGCGGGAAAAATACTTCGCCGCCAACGCGCCGGAAGAAAAAGCAAGCGGCGAAACAGGCAAGCGCGTGCAAGTCGTCTTGCAGCCACGGGAAAAAAGTAAGGACGAGGGCGAAAAGAAATGACGGTGTATCGTTGCAATCAGTGCGGCGCGGTGGCGGAGACGACGCAGCCGCATGGCTCCGAGACGGTTTGCGCCAACTGCCAGCAGCCGGTGCAGGTGCTTGATACGGTGCTGTATATCAAGGATTTGCTGAAAAAGTATTCTGCGCTCTACCAGCAATTGCGCAAGGTGCAGGCGGAACGGGCGGCGGCGAACCTGGATGGGGCGGTTTCGCAAAAGGCGCAGCCTGTGGCGGCGGGCGGGGAAAAAGGGGCGGGTGGTCGTGCGGATATGCCGCGCCTGCCTGCGGACGTGGTGGAAAAAATCCGGGGAATCTTTGCAGACGGGCAGAAAATCAAGGTGGCGCTGCTGGCCACAGAGATGCAAAAGGTGCTGCCCGATTTTGACCAGACGCAGTACGGTTTCAAGAAGAAATTTTCGGACTTCGTGCGCCAGTGCGATTTTCTGGAAGTGCGCGGCGAGAAGCACGATATGGCGGTTTCGCTGAAAGGCGCGGGCAAAAGCAAGGCGGCGGAACATGCTGCGCCGGGCGGCTTGAACGATACGGATTTGTTTGCAAATAAAGAACAGCACGAGCACATCAAGAAGTGGCTGCATTCCAAGAATATTGCGGTGACGTTTGATTATGCTGCGGTGGATATGTCGGGCTATTTTGACGAGTCTGCCGAGTTGATTGGCGACAATTTCCCCTTGCTGGAAAAACATCTGAAGACGATTCGCTATTTGTATAGTAATGACAAAAAGGGTTTGACCATTGATTGCGCTGCTTTGCCGCCGCAGGACAGCCAGAAGTTGCAGGAAATTTTCCGCCAGTTGTATGAATACACGGTGATTGCGAAATACAGCTATCGCGCCGACGAGCAGAAAATCCGCATTACCCTGAATGTTGCCGAGCCGGTGAAGCGGTTTTTCACCGGCGGCTGGCTGGAATGGTTTGCGACCATCAAGCTGCTGAAAGAGGCGCGCGCGAAGGGCAAGCAGTTTTCCATTGCGCGCTCGGCGCGGGTACAGCATGACAATGGCGACAAGCACGAGTTCGACGTGGTGTTCATGCCGGAAGGCGAAACACCGATATTTATCGAATGCAAGTCCGGCGAGTTTCGTCAATCTCTGGACAAATACATCCGCATCTGCAAAAAGTTTGCCCTCCCCACGCAAAACTGGCTGCTGCTGGCTGCCGAAATTGATGAGAAGCAGGCGGCTGCGTTTGAAAAGATGTATCCGGTGCGCTTTTGCGGCATGAGCCATTTCTTGCAGAAGGTGCAGCCGCTGATTTGAGGATTGGATGATGCAGGGAAAAATTGTTCGCTGGGATGAGGCGCGGGGCTTTGGTTTTGTGAAGGAAGAAATCACCGGCACCGAAATTTTCATCCACATTTCCGCGCTGAACATCCGCAACCCGCCGCCGAAAGTAGGCGAGGGCGTGGCGTTTGAGACGGCGTATAACGAGCAGAAAGGGCGCACCGAGGTCAAGCAGGCGGCGTATCTGGACAAAAACCGGCCTGTGGTGCTGGAACTGGCGCAGACGCCGAGAAGACCTTCCTCCCAACGGCGCAAATCCCCCGCCAACAAACACCGCCCGCAGCGGGCGCAAAGAAACCGGCGGACGGACTACGACCGCCGCCGACAGCCAAAATCCAATACGTGGTTCTGGATTGTTGTTGCCATCACCATTGTGGCGGTGATTGTCGGGAAGTTTTTGCAATAAGCTCCGTGCCGACAGGTCAACCCTGTATTTCCACGTAGTTGTTTTCGATGTTGTGGTGAAAATCGGTGGGCAGGTGCGCCCAGTCGTGGATGTCGATGAGCATGGGCAGGTTGCTTTCGCGCACGGCTTCTTGCAGCTCGTACAGTTCGGGGATTTCTGCGGTGAGGTTTGCGGGGTTGCGCAAGACGATGTCCACATCGCTGCCTTCGTGTGCATGGCCGGTGATGCGGCTGCCGTAGACCCAGACTTGCGCGTGGGGCACATGCTGGGCGAGGAGCGCTTGCAGCAGGCGCAAGTGGTGGGTGGCAAGCTGGAGTTGGGCGATGTTATGCGGCGGCACGGAAAATTTCCTCCAGTCGGTCGGCCAGGGCGGTGGCGTCTTGTATGTATTCCGGCAGGATTTCGAGGGTTTCGTTGGCAAAGCCTTCGCCGTAGTCGTGCGTGGTGACGTTGCGGTTGTCGCGGTAGGCGAACCAGCGCAACACCGTGGCTTCGTCCAGAATGTCGTGTTTGTTGGCGTGGCGAAACACGTCTTTGAATACGAGACCGTCGATTTTACGCGGGCTGCCGCCGTACAGTTTCAGGGCTTTGCGCAGCAGATTGCCGCTGGTTTCCAGCGAAAGCTCGAAACTTTTGATGGCGGCATTGCGGAAGAGGTCGTAGAGGATGTCGTTTTCATCCGCGACTTGCTGGATTTCGGTGATGGCTCGTTGCAAGGTGGCAATCGTGCGGCGCAGATGATTGGCGTTGAGCGACATGGTTTTCTCGGGAACAGGCCGGGCGGAGAAGTCGGCAGCGGGGCGTTATCGCTGGTTCAGCGCGGCAGCCAGGGTGGTGGCGATGCGCTCGATGTCTTGCGGGCGCAGGAAGGGGTGGAAGGGCAGGCCGAGCAGGCGGGCGGCGAGGGCTTCGGCGATGGGCAGTTCTTCGGCGCGGGGGTGGCGGGCGAAGACTTTGTGACGGTGCAGCGGTGGGTAGTACCAGCGGCGGGTTTGTATGTTGGCGGCAGCCATGCGCGCGATGACGCGGGGCAAGTCCACGCCCGCAGGCAGCAGGATGGGCAGTTGCGGCAGCGCGCCGGTGAATTTGTCGCCCGAAAGATGCGGGGCGGGGATGATGGCGTCGCCGCATTTTTCTTGCAGCGCGTCCAGACAGGCACGCATGACAGCGCGGCGGCGCGATTGGCGCGTTTGCCAGTGTTCCAGCGCGGCCAGGGCGATGGCGGCGTGGTATTCGCTCATTTTGGCGTTGGTGCCGGGGAGGATGGATTCGCCACTGCCACTGCTGCTGATGCCGAAGTTGCTGCGGCAGCGCAGGCGCTCAACAAGGGCGGCGTCATGGCTGGCAACCGCACCGCCTTCGCCTGCGGGCAGGACTTTGGTGGTGTGCAGGCTGTAGGCGACGTCGATGTTGGGGGCACAGGTTTGCGCGCCGAGCGCGGCGGCGGCATCGATGAGCACGGGAATTTCGGTGGTGGCGCTGAAGGCTTTCCAGGGGGCAAGTTCGCAGACGCCGCCGAAGGCGCAGACGGGTATGACGGCGGCGACATGGTGGTCGCTCGCGGCCTGGCAGACGGCGTGCGGGGAAAGTTGCCAGGTGGCAGGGTCGATGTCGAGAATGAGCGGGACGTTGCCCGAGGCGAGCACGGCTTGCGCCGTGCCGACAAAGGTGGTGGCGGGCACGGCAATGCGCGCGCCGACGGCGCCGATGCGTTCCCACAGCCAGAGGGTGATGGCGGCGGTGGCGTTGCAGGCGGTGACGGCGTGCGGGGCGTTCGCCAGACCAGCGATGCGCCCGGCGAGTTCTTGTTCCAGCGGGCCGAAGTTGGTGTAGTGGCGCGCGGCGTCGATTTTGCGCAGCCAGGGCAGCAGGGCGTCGGCGTTCGGCACCTCCGGCACCAGCAGGGCGATGGGGCGGTCGGCTCTGGGCGCGGCGGGGGCTTTGCGCGGGGACATGGCGGCGGTCTTAGTTCCAGAATTTCCACCACGGCGAGGAGCCGTCGTGGATGCCTTTGAGCCAGGGGCTGTCGGGGTAGTTGAGACTGAGCACCTTGCGGGCATCTTCGCTGGCATCAATCAGCCCCAGCGCTTTGTTGGCGTGCACGAGCACGCCGAGGGCGTCTTCTTGCGCGGGGGTGTCGGGGAATTCTTTCAGCGCGGTCTGCGCGCGGTTGATGGCGGCGACATAGGCGTGGCGCGAAAGATAATAGCGGGCGACCAGCGTTTCATGCCGCCCCAGCGCGTTGATGAGGTATTGCAGACGCTTGCGCGAATCGGCAGCGTAGCGGCTGTCGGGAAAACGGGTGACGAGGGTTTTGAAGGCTTCAAAGGATTCGCGCGCGCCTTTGGGGTCGCGCTCGGCCAGATCGACGTTCGCCAGCCGTCCGAGCAGACCGAGGTCGGCATTGAAGGTGGCCAGCCCTTTGAGGTAGTAGGCGTAATCGACGTTGGGGTGATCGGGATGCAGGCGGATGAAACGCTCGGCGGCGGCAATGGCTTTTTCCGGCTCGGCGGATTTGTAGTAGGCGTAGGCGGTTTCAAGCTGCGCCTGCTGCGCGTGGCGACCGTAAGGGTAGCGGGCTTCGAGGCGTTCAAAGTATTTGACGGCTTTCTCGAAATTGCCTTCGTCCAGCGCTTCCTTGCCGGTGTCGTAGATTTTTTGCGGCGACCAGCCGACGGTGTCGTCGCGCTCTTGCAGGGAACTGCAAGCGGTGAGCGAAAGGAGGACAATCAGGGCTACACTGCGCAGCGTTGCGTTCATCATGAGTGGCGGCTTCTGGGAGAAAATACAAAGTGTCTGATTATACGGGGCAGGCGATGCAGCGTGTGCAAGTAGGCGAGTCTTTTTCGGGCGCGCGTCTGGATGTGGCGCTGGCGCAGTTGTTGCCGGAACATTCGCGCGCGCGCTTGCAGGCGTGGCTGCGCGCGGGCAGGGTGCAGGTCGATGGCGTGCCGGTGCGCTCGCCCAGCGTGCGCGTGCTGGGCGGCGAGTGGGTGGAGGTGTGGCCGGATGAAGATGCGCGCGCGCGCGATGGCGTCCACGCCCCCGAGGCGATTGCGCTGGACGTGGTCTATGAAGACGAGGCGATTCTGGTCATCAACAAACCGGCGGGGCTGGTGGTGCATCCGGGCAACGGCAACTGGACGGGAACGATGCTCAACGCCTTGCTGCACCACGCGCCCGAGCTGGCAGGCGTGGCGCGCGCGGGCATTGTGCACCGGCTGGACAAGGAAACCAGCGGGCTGCTGGTGGTGGCGCGCACGCTGGCGGCGCAAACGGCGCTGGTGCGCCAGTTGCAGGCGCGCACGATGGGGCGGCACTATCTGGCGCTGGTCACCGGTGCGGTGACGTGCGGCGGCACGGTGTGTGCGCGCATCGGGCGCCATCCGGTGCAGCGCACGAAAATGGCGGTGACCACGGGCGGGCGCGAGGCGGTGACGCATTACACGGTGCGCGAGCGGCTGCGCACGACTACGCTGCTGGAATGCCGTCTGGAAACGGGCAGAACGCATCAGATTCGCGTGCACATGGCGCATCTGGGGCATCCGCTGGTGGGCGATGCGCTCTACAACCCGCGCCGCCTGCCGGGGGAGGTGTTTGGCCGTCAAGCCTTGCACGCCTGGCAGTTGCATTTGCAGCATCCGCTGCGCCATGAGCCGATGCAGTGGCAGGCGCCGCTGCCGGAAGATTTTTCGCGGCTGCTGGCCGCGCTGCGTGAGGAGGAAAAGGACGATGCAAACCGTGCCGTTTGACTGGCTTTGCCCCGATTGGCCGGCACCGCCCACGGTGCGGGCATGGACGACGACGCGCACGGGCGGGGTGAGCACGGGCGCGTTTGCGGCGATGAATCTCGGCCTGCATTCGGGCGACGAGACCGCGTGCGTGCAGCAAAACCGCGCGATTCTGGCGGCACACATGGCGGGCGCGCGCATCGCCTGGCTGGAACAGGTGCATGGCGTGCAGGTGCTCGATGCCGAAGCCGCCTGCGCCGCTGCCACCCCGCCGCAGGCCGATGCCAGCGTGGCGACCACACCGCAGGTTGCCTGCGCGGTGATGACGGCGGATTGTTTGCCGGTGCTGCTGTGTGAGGCGCACGGGCGCGTGGTGGCGGCAGCGCACGCGGGCTGGCGCGGTCTGGCAGCCGGTGTGCTGGAAGCGACCGTGGCGCGCATGGGCGTGCCGCCCGCGACGGTGATGGCATGGCTGGGGCCGGCGATTGGCGCGCAGGCGTTTGAGGTGGGCGAAGACGTGCGAAGCGCGTTTCTGGCGGTGGATGCAGACTGCGGCGCGGCGTTTGTCGCCGCCGATGCGCCCGGCAAATGGTGGGCGGACTTGTACGCGCTGGCGCGCCGCAGGCTGGCGCGCGCGGGCGTCACCCAGGTCTATGGTGGCGGGCTGTGCACGGTGAAGGATGTGGCGCGGTTTTTTTCGTGGCGGCGCGATGGCGGGCGCTGCGGGCGGATGGTCTCGGTTATCTGGTCAACAAATTAGTTACAAAATAAAAACCTGCGGGGATTTCCCGCTAGAATGGCGGCTTCATGATTCTTCGCGCCGATTGGTGCGGCGTGCTTTTGCCCGTCGGCGCGCCGGTGTGCCGACAATCCACAGGAACAGCGCAAGCGGCAAAATACCTGCAAAAACAAAGGTAAAAATGCCTGCAAGCACTTTCCCGCCGGCCAGCGAAATCATGGCAACCGTAAAAATCCAGGCGATGGCAATCGGGTACATTGGCTGAATTGCGCGGGGGATGCCCGCAGGAGAAGGAGCAGAGAAAATGACCAAAAACAACGACAACAACATGATGCAGCAGATGATGCTGGACAATTTTATGCATGTCAGTCAAGGCATGGCACAGCAGTTTCTGTCCATGGTGCAGAACAACCTGCAACACATGAACCTGCACCAGCCGCAGACGCTGGAAAACGGGCTGACGCCGGAGCAGGCCAAACTGCGCGAGATGCAGGAAGAATTTGCCGCGCGCCACGCCAGCCTGTGGCAGGCGATGATGCAGGGGCGGTCTTCCGGCGAAGAAGAAGCCGCCAACAAAGACCGGCGCTTTGCGGCAGACGTCTGGAGCCAGTCGCCGTTTCACGATTATCTGCGCCAGGCCTATCTGATCAACGCCGATTTTCTGCGCAATCTGGCGGACTCCACGCCGCTGGAAGACCGCAGGATGCGCGAGCGGATGCAGTTTTTCGCCCGTCAGGTGATTGATGCCTACGCGCCGTCCAACTTCGCCGCGCTCAACCCCGAATTTATCCAGACCGCGCTGGCCACCAACGGCCAGAGCATCCGCGACGGCATCCAGAACATGCTCGCCGACATGCAAAAAGGCCATATTTCGATGACCGACGAATCGGCCTTTGAGGTGGGGCGCAATCTGGCGGTCACGCCCGGCGCGGTGATTTACGAAAACGAGCTGATTCAGTTGCTGCAATACGCCCCGTCGACCGAAAAAGTCGCCCGCACGCCGCTGCTGGTCGTGCCGCCGTGCATCAACAAGTTCTACATCATGGACTTGCAGCCCGAAAATTCGTTTGTCCGCTTCATGGTCGAACAGGGCTACACCGTCTTCCTCATTTCGTGGAAAAACCCGGACGCCGAAAACGCCCAGACCACCTGGGACGATTACCTGCAAAAAGGTCCGCTCACCGCGCTGGAAGTGGTGCGCGAGGTGACCGGCGTAGAGCAGGCGCACACGCTGGGCTTTTGCATTGGCGGCACGCTGCTGTCCAGCGCACTGGCGGTGGCTGCTGCGCGCGGCGAAAACCCCGCCGCCAGTCTCACCCTGATGACCACGCTGCTCGATTTTGCCGAAAGCGGCGAAATCAACTGCCTGATTGATGAAGCCAGCGTCGCCGCCCGCGAAGCCGCCGTCGGCAAAGGCGGGCTGATGGCCGGGCAGGAACTGGCGAACGTCTTTTCCTTCCTGCGCGCCAACGACCTCGTCTGGCAATACGTGGTAGGCAACTACATGAAAGGCGGCACGCCGCGCCCCTTCGATTTGCTCTACTGGAACTGCGACAGCACCAACCTCGCCGGTCCCTTCCTCGCCTGGTATCTGCGCAACATGTATCTTGAAAACAGCCTGCGCGTGCCCGGTCGCCTGACCATGCTGGGCGAGACGGTTGATTTGGGCAAACTGACCATGCCGACGTATCTCATGGCGGCGCGCGAAGATCACATCGTGCCGTGGAATGGTGCCTATCTGGGGCGCAACCTGTTTGCCCAGCCGGCGCGCTTTGTGCTCTCGGCTTCCGGGCACATTGCCGGTTCCATCAACCCGGCGTCCAAAAACCGCCGCAGTTACTGGACGAATGACGCCAGCGCCGGTTCCGAGAGCGCCGAAGACTGGCTTGCCGGTGCCGAGGAACATCCGGGTAGTTGGTGGAACGACTGGATGGTGTGGCTCAACAAGCTCAGTGGCCGCAGCAAGGTGGCCGCCCGTGGCGTGCTGGGCAACGCGCGCTATCGCCCGATTGAACCCGCGCCGGGGCGCTATGTGAAGCAAAAAGCAACCATCGCGGTGTAAAACCAAAGGGCGCATCCGCCGCCCGTGCACCCTGCGCAACGCGCGCCGTACCCATGATGGGGCGGCGCGCGGTTTTTTGTGCGCCTTACATGTGGTCGACCTGCGGCGGCGCTGCCTCGCCCAGCAGCACGTAGCCCTGCGGCAAGTCATGCACTTCGATGCCCTGAATCACGGTCTTGCCCGTGCGCACCTTGACGGTGGACACGGGTGAGGCGGGCGATTCGCGAAACTGCACGGTGTAGGAACCATCGGGCGCCAGATGCAGGGCGTCGGGCGGAATCGCCATGCCCTGTTCGTTGCGGTACAGGGTCACCGCCAGCCGCGCGCTCATGCCCAGACGCATTTGCCGGGTCGCCTCGTTCTGGTCGGGGTCGACGGAGACTTGCACGTCGTAATACGCCGTCGCGCCTGGTGAATCGGCTGCCGTGCCCTGCACGGAAATGGTGCTGATTTGCCCGGAAAGCGTCTGCCCGGCAAAGCCATCGCCGGTAATTTGCACGGGCATTCCGGCTTTCAGCACGCCCAGGTCAGACTCGGCAACACGGGTCACGACCTGAATCTGATCCTGACCAATCACGGTGAGCAAGGAGGCACCCTTGCTGACTTGCGCGCCGACCTGCACGCCCGCTGTTTTCGCGCCGCCTGCCGGGCGCACGACGATGCCGTCGAACGGTGCCTGAATGGTTTGCTGGGCGGCGCGCGCTTCCAGCGCGTGGTATTTCGCCTGCACGTTGGAAAGTTCCATTTCGGCGATTTTGCGGTCTTCGCTGCTGCCGCGCGCTTCGACGTTTTGCAGCTCTTCTTGCGCCGCCTGCAAATCTTGCTGCTGCGTGCGGGCTTGTTGTTCCAGATTGTCCACTTCCATGCGGGCGACCACGCCGCGCTGGAACAGCGCGCGGGTATCGCGCAGGTTCGCCTCGGTGTTGGCCAGTTTGCTCTGCGCCTGTTGCACGGCGCGGCGCGCGCGCGAGACTTCCGGGCTGCGCGACCAGTTGCGCAGCCGCTTGGCGCTTTTTTGCGCCTTGAGCAATTCGGCGCGCGCCTGACGAAGCTGGATGTCGAGCTGTTCGGAATCGAGCCGCAGCAAGGGCTGCCCGGAGACGACCCGTTCGCCTTCCTGCACGAGCATTTCGCGCACGGTGCCATCAAACGGGGCGATGAGCGTTTGCTGGCGGGCGGCCTGAATCCTGCCCGCCAGCCCGAGGCGTTGTTCCAGCAGTTGCGGGGCGACCAGCACCCAGGTGCCCTCCGGCTCTTGCGGCGGCGGGGCGTGTTGCAGGACTTTTTGCCACGGCTGCCAGAAGTGCAGCGCGGCGGCGGCAATTGCGGCCAGCAGCACGGCCAGCGCCAGCCGCTGCCAGCGGCTTGTGGGTTTAGTCGTCGTCTCCATCATTGAGCGAAATATCCCAGCTTTCGAGCGTTGTGCCCAGGGTTTGATCCAGTTCGGCCTGGGCGTTCAGATAACTGATGAGGGCGTTGAGTTGCGCATTTTCCGCGTTGCGCAGGTCGTTTTCAAAACTGAGCACCTGAAAGTTGCTGGAACGGCCTACGGCGAGTTTTTCGCGTTCGATGTCGAGCTTTTTGCGCGACAACTCCAGCGCGCGCTGGGCAATTTCGTACTGCCGCCAGCGGGTGTAGATGTTGCGCACGGCGTTGATGACATCGCGTTCCAGTTGCTGGCGGGCTTCGGCGATTTTCAGTTCCTGATTTTGCTCTTTCACCTGCGCCTGCACTTCGGCCTGACGGGGCGTCAAATCGCCCAGCGGAAATTCCACCTGCACGCCAACGTAGTTGTTCCAGAAGCGGCTGTCCGGGTTGTTGCCCAGATTGCGCACCTGACTGGTGCCGCCGACCAGCGAGACATCCCACAGGCGGTTGTTGTGCGCCTGTTCGACGTCGATTTTCGCCAGTTCGCCGCCGACGAGCTGGCTCAGATACGCCGGCTGCGAGGCTTCGGCGCGGCGCAGCGCTTCCAGCGCGCTGATGTGTAGCGGCTCGGCCACCGGCGCTTCGCTGGCGACAATCATCGTGTCCAGGTCCAGCGCCAGCAATTGCAGCAGCGACAATCGCTCCATATCCTGCTGGTTGCGCGCTTCTTCATAGGAAAGTTCCTGCGTGGCAACTTCCGCTTCGGTCTGCACGATTTCGATGGCCGCCATGCGCCCGGCGTCAATCAGCGAACGGTTGGTCTCCAGCAGTTGCAGGGAACGTTTTAGCGACGCTTGCGCAATGTGCACCTTTTCTTGCGCCTGCAACAGTTTCCAGTACGCGGCGATGATTTGCGTGATGGTCTGCGACAGGGTGGACTTCAGCCCCAGCCGGTTGCGGCGCTCTTGCAGCCGCGCGCGGCGCACGTTGATGGTGGCCGCGCCCTGCGCGCCTTTGAGCAGCGGCTGGACGACTTCCAGATTCGCGCCGTCATTGACCAGCCCGGACGATGCGCCGGAATGTTCGCGCCGATACGTCCAGCCCAGGCTAAAGCGTGTGCCATACGGCGTGAGCATCGTGGCATTGGGGCGCAGGCTGGAATAGCTGGAGTCGCCCGCGTCCTTTTCGTTTTCCTGCCGATAGCCGCCGCGCATGGTCAGTTTGGGGGTGAAACCGTCTTCGGCCACGCGCAGGTCAAACTTTTGCGCGATGCGGTCCAGATAACTGCTGCGGATGGTGCGGTTGTTGCGCAGACCCAGATAGATGGCGTCGCCAAGCGTCAGTTCAATCGTCTGCTGGCTGAGAAAGGCCGCTTCGGAAGCTGCCGGTGAAGATTCGCCCGTGCGCGTGGCTTGCGAAGGCTGCAAGGGGTCGCCTTCCTGCGCCGGGGTAATCCAGCGCCACAGCGACGGCGCAGACGGCGGCGGCGGGGGCAGCGACGACGAGGCGGTTTCATCGTCTTGCGCATGTGCCGGGAAAATCAGCGCGGCAAACAGGGCGAACAGGAAAAGAAGGGGAGAACTACGCATCACGCAAAGCCTGTACGGGAGTGAGCCGGGCGGCGGCCAGCGCCGGCGAAATGCCGAAAAACAGGCCGACCAGCACGGCGCTGCCGATTCCCAGCGGAAACGCCAGCGCCGAGAGCGAAAAAACCGCCCAGCCCGCGTATTTTACGAAAAACCACGAAAGCGCCACGCCCGCCACGGCACCAATGAGCGCCCCGGCGCTGGCAAGCTCAACGGCTTCGAGCAAAAACAGCGCGCCCACATCGCGAGCGCGCGCGCCCAGCGCCATGCGCACGCCGATTTCACGGCGGCGTTCGGCAACACTCATCACCATCACGTTCATCACGCCAATGCCGCCGACAATCAGCGCAATGCCGCCGAGCGCCGTGAGCAGCCAGGAAAACAGCCGCGTCTGCTTGGCCAGCCCGTCGAGCAACTGGCGGGGAATGCGCACGCTCACCTGATGGGCGGGCAAAATTTCCTGCAAGGCATCGCGCAGGCGCACCGAGGTTTGTTCCAGCGTGTGCGGCTCGGCGCTGCGCAGCAAAATGGTGTGAATACGCGGCGAAGACATCAGCCGCTTCATGCCGCCGATATGCAGCAAAATCGAATCATTGAACGACACCGGAAAGAGCGGGTTGTGCCCTTGCGCTTGCAGCACGCCGACGACGGAATAGACGTAGTTATCCACCTGAATCTCATCGCCCGGCTGCACCGGCGGGCCGTTCTGCCGCAAGGCGTTGGCAGTGTTCGCACCCAGCACGGCATAGGTGCTGTCGGCATCAAAGTGGCTCAAAAACCGCCCCGCCTGCAATTTCATCCCCACCAGCGCGGGCAGCGCTTCGTTGCTGCCAATCAAGGTTGTGCCCACCTGCCGCCCGCGCATCCGCACCTGCGTGCCCAGCGGCACCAGCGGCGCCGCCTCGCGGATTTCGGGCACCGCCGCGCGCAGCGCATCCACGTCCAGCGCCAGCAAGGATTGCGCGCTGTTGAGCGCCTTGGGCGTGGGCTGGATGCTGGCGACCAGCACATCGCTGCCCATGCTGCGGAAAATGTCCAGCGCCACCTGATGGGCGTTGTGGCCGATGTTGAGCAGTGTGACCACCGCCATACAGCCCACCGCAATGCCCAGCAACGCCAGCAGCGCGCGTCGCCCCAGCGTGCGCAGGTTTTCCAGCGATTCGCGCAACACCTGCACGCAGCCCGCACCATAGCGGCGCGCCGGTGCCGTCGGCGGCAAGGGCGCGGGCGTGCTTTGCGCGGGCTGCTCGTTTTCGGGCGCTGCGCACGGCGCTTCCGTCAGTCGCCCATCCTCAAGATGAAAGTGGCGCGCCATGCGTTTTGCCAGCCGCTCTTCGTGCGTAATCAGCAGCAAGGTGGTGGCGCGTTCGCGGTTCAGCGCCAGCAGCAAATCCAGAATGTCATCGGCGTTCTGGCTATCCAGATTCCCCGTCGGCTCATCGGCAAGCAACACGGCGGGATTGGTCGCCAGCGCCCGCGCAATGGCCACCCGCTGCTGTTGACCGCCCGAGAGGTCTGCCGGCAAATGCTGCACACACTCGGCCAGCCCCACGCGCGCCAGCAGCCCCTGCGCCACCTGATGCGCCTGCTGGCGCGGCGTGCCCTGATAGAGCAAGGGTAGCGCCACGTTTTCCAGCGCCGTCAGGCGCGGCAACAGGTTGAAATTCTGGAAGACAAAGCCAATCGTGCGGTTACGCATCACTGCGCGCTGTGCCGCACCAAGCTGGCGTACATCCTGCCCGTCGATGCGCAGCGTGCCGCCCGCTGGGGTATCCAGCAAACCAATCAGATTCAGCAGCGTGGTTTTTCCCGACCCCGAACGCCCCACAATGGCGCAACTTTGCCCGCGCATCACCGACAGGGAAACCTCCCGCAACACCGCTTGCCGCGAGCCAGCGCCGCCATACGAATGCGAAACGCCTTCCAGTTCAATCAAGCAATCCCCGCGATGTGTTGCGCCCACCCTGTCTCCATCTCTAAAAACCATGCAAGCGACGGCATTGTAAGGCAAAAACCGCCCGCCGCGCCGCGCCCACCCGATGCGTGCGGCGCATTTGCTTTTGTGCCGCCCCGGGCGCTGGCGTACCATCGCAGGCGCAACGCTCACCACAACAGGAACAAACCATGTGCCAGTTACTTGCAATGAACGCCAACACCCCGACCGATATTGTCTTCTCGTTCGACGGCTTCCGCCGCCGTGGCGGGCTGACCGACTGCCATTCCGACGGCTTTGGCATCGCCTTTTTTGAAGGCCGGGGCGTGCGCATTCTGCAAGATACTTCGCCGTGCGCCACCTCGCCCTTTGCCGACATGGTCTGCCAATGTCCCATTCGTTCGACCAACATCGTCGCCCACATCCGCAAAGCCACGCAAGGGCAGGTGACGCTGGCGAACACGCACCCGTTCATGCGCGAACTATGGGGGCAATACTGGTTGTTTGCCCACAATGGCAACCTGAAAAACTTCCCGCCGCCGCAACGCGGCACGTTTTTCCGCCCCGTGGGGGCGACCGATTCGGAAGCCGCGTTTTGTTATTTGCTGGAACAACTGCGCCAGCAATTTGACCAGGCACCCGATGAAGCAACACTGTTTGCCGCGCTGACCCGCATTTGTCGGGACATTCGGCAATACGGGCTGTTCAACTGCATATTGTCGAATGGCGAGACCATGTTCGCGCACTGCGCTTCACTACTGCATTACATCATCCGGCAAGCGCCGTTTGGTCTCGCCCGTCTTTCGGACGACGACGTGGAAATCGATTTTGCCAGCGCCGCCCAGCCCGAAGACCGCGTCGCCGTCATCGCCACGCTGCCGCTGACCAACAACGAACACTGGCAACAACTCGCCATCGACGAGAGCGCCTTGTTCAAAGACGGCGAAATCATCCTGCGCCAGACACCGGACAACCCCGTCTACCCCGACCAGGAAACCGGGCTGGCAATGGCACGGGCGGCGGTGTAATCTCTGATGCAGCAGACAAAATCGCCTGTTTTCGGGCGGCAAAGGTGCGAACAACGTTGACCGGGAACGATGGGCAGGAAATGAACAAAGGAAACCGGGGAATGCAAAATACAGAAATATACCAATCCGGCAACCGGATTTATATTCCGCAAGGGGCGGACTTGCCTTGCCGCTGCGTGCGTTGTAATGCAATTGTGGAAGGCGTGCCGAAATCGCGAACGTTCCGGTATCTGACCGGTCTGACAAGACATCCGAATCAAAAGGCAAGCGCCTGCAACAGGTGGAAAATTTTGTTGTTTGTCGTATTGTTGGCGGAGATTTTGTTTCTGGGCAAGAATAAATGGTTTGGGGCTGTGTTTTTAACCTTCCTCGTCGCTATTCCGTTTATTTTTGACAAGGTAAAACTGTCTCCGGTGTTGTGTAAAAAACATGACGGCATCAGGATATTGTTGACCGTATTCAATTATACGATGTTGATTTTTGGTGTTTTATTTGTTTTTTCAGAGTTGTTTGATCAGGGGGGAGAATATCCATTTTTTACTATTGGCATGGTAATGATTGGCATTGCATTGGTTTCGGATGTTGCATTCAGCCGTCATATTCATATATTGCGCGTTTTGTATGTGACCAACGACAATGAAATTGTCGTTGGCAATGTGGGCGCAGCATTCAGAAATAATTTCCGGGAAAAAGATAAAAGTGCAGAAATATACCGTTCCGGCAACTGGATTTATATCCCGCAAGGGGCGGAATTGCCTTGCCGCTGTGTGCGTTGTAATGCGGTTGTGGAAGGCGAGCCGAAATTACGAACGTACAGATATATGACAGGTCTGAACAAGCACGGAAGGTCTGTTTATCCCAATCAAAAGATAGGTATTCGCACCTTGCAGCCACGTTGGTGGTTTATCGTAATAAAGATGGCGGAGATTTCTGCTGTTTTAACCTTTGTAATTGGTGTTCTGTTTATTTTTGACAAGGTAAAGCTGTCGCCGTCTCTATGCAAAAAACATAATGTTATCAGGTTGCTATTGGCAACGGTCAATAGGATATTGCTGGTTTTGGGTGTTTTCCAGGTTTTTGCCTGGTTCTTTCTTCATAAGAGTGTGGCGTACCCGTTTTTTACTGTTGGCATGGTGATGGTCGGCATTGCCTTTGTTTCGGATATGGCATTCTGCCGTCATGTTAATGTATTGAATGTTTTGTTCAAGACGAACGACGATGAAATTGTTATTGATGGTGTGGGCGAGGAATTCAGGAATAATTTCCGGGAAAAACGGAATAAATAAGCAGGTGTCGTGATTTTCCTGCTTTTGCGCTGCCCGCTTGCGGCGAAAAAAACGCCCTGCCAGATGAGCAGGGCGTTTTGGTTTGTGGCGGGTTCTTGCGTTACATGCGGGCGATCATGGCGTCGCCGAAGGCCGAGCAGCTTATTTCGTGCGCGCCGTCCATCAGGCGGGCGAAGTCGTAGGTGACTTGCTTGTCGCCAATGGTCGCTTCCATGGCGCGGATGACCAAATCGGCGGCTTCGCGCCAGCCCAGATGACGCAGCATCATTTCGGCAGAGAGAATCAGCGAGCCGGGGTTGACCTTGTCTTGTCCGGCGTATTTGGGCGCGGTGCCGTGCGTGGCTTCAAAGCAGGCGTATTGGTCGGAAATGTTGGCACCGGGGGCGATGCCGATGCCACCAACCTGCGCGGCGAGCGCGTCCGAAATGTAGTCGCCATTGAGGTTGCAGCAGGCGATGACATCGTATTCCGCCGGACGCAGCAGGATTTGTTGCAGGAAGGCGTCGGCAATGGCGTCTTTGACGACAATTTCGCGCCCCGTTTTGGGGTTTTTGAACGCGCACCACGGGCCGCCGTCGATGGGCTGGGCGCCAAATTCGGTGCGCGCCAGTTCATACGCCCAGTCGCGGAAGGCACCTTCGGTGAACTTCATGATGTTGCCTTTGTGCACGATGGTGACGGATTTGCGGTCGTTGTCGATGGCGTAACGAATCGCGGCGCGCACCAGACGGGTGGTGCCTTCGCGCGAGACGGGCTTGATGCCGATGCCGGAAGTGGCAGGGAAGCGGATTTTCTTTACGCCCATTTCGTTTTGCAGAAAATCAAGCACTTTGCGGGCTTCCGGTGTTTCGGCTTGCCATTCGATGCCGGCGTAAATGTCTTCGGTGTTTTCCCGGAAAATCACCATGTCGACCTTGCTGGGGTCTTTGAGCGGCGAGGGCACGCCGTTGAAGTAACGCACCGGGCGCACGCATTGGTACAAATCCAGTTCCTGACGCAGGGCGACGTTGAGCGAGCGGATGCCGCCACCCACGGGCGTGGTCATCGGCCCTTTGATGGAGACGGCGTATTCGCGCAGCGCGGCGAAGGTTTCCGCCGGGAACCATTCGTTTTCGCCATACAGACGGGTGGATTTTTCACCGGCATAGACTTCCATCCAGTGAATTTTGCGTTTGCCGCCGTAGGCTTTGGCAACGGCAGCGTCGATTACTTTTTTCATCACCGGGGTGATGTCTGCGCCAATGCCGTCGCCTTCGATGAAGGGGATGATGGGGTTGTCGGGGATGGGTTGCCCCATGACAATTTTTTGACCGCCGGCAGGCACGGTAATCTTCGATTCGCTCATGTGTTGTTCCCTTGTTTGCTACGAAAGAAAAATCTGGAATGGGCGCGCAGGCGCGCCACGTTCCGCGTCGGAAAAACCCGCAATTATCGCCGAAAAGGACAGGCGGGAGAAAGAAAAAACGCCCGCTCAGGCGGCGGGCGTCTCGGTGTTGTCGGCAACGGTGGGCGGGCGGGCGTGGAGCTTGGCCAGCGCCAGTTGCAGTTCGCCACGCACCTCTTCGATGATGCTCATCAGCCGGGGGGCTTCGGCTTCTTCTTCGATGCGCTGGATGGCGCTGTCTGAAAGATGGTTGCGCGCCCCCGAGATGGTGAAGCCGTCTTCGTAGAGCAGGGCGCGGATGCGGCGGATGAGCAGCACTTCGTGGTGCTGGTAATAGCGGCGGTTGCCGCGCCGCTTGATGGGTTTGAGCTGGGTGAATTCTTGTTCCCAGTAACGCAGCACGTGCGGCTTGACCGCGCACAGTTCGCTGACTTCACCAATGGTGAAATAGCGTTTGGCGGGAATGGGCGGCAACGGCTGGTGACGTGCGGCGGCGGCAGAGGCGGTCATTATTTACGCTTGGCAGAAGAGGTGTTGTTTCTGGCGGCAGAGGCAAGCGTGACGGCGCTTTTGAGCTTCTGGCTGGCGTGGAAGGTGACGACACGACGCGCGGAGATGGGGATTTCTTCGCCGGTCTTGGGATTGCGACCGGGACGCTGGGGTTTGTCGCGCAAATCGAAATTGCCGAAACCGGAAAACTTGACGGCTTCGCCTTCGGCAAGGGTTTGGCGGACTTCGGCAAAGAATTGTTCGACGATGTCTTTGGCTTCGCGTTTGTTCAGCCCGACGCGCTCAAAGAGGATTTCGGAAAGTTCGGCCTTGGTGAGGGTGACGCCTGTGTATTCTTTCATGTTGATGCTAAATGGTGGTGTTGCGAGAAGGTGTGTGAGGGTTAGCTGCGAAGGGTGATGCCCAGCGTGGTGCAGGCGTGTTCGCGCATACGGCAAACCAGGGCTTCGACCTGCGCGTCCTCCAAAGTCTTGTGAGTATCTTGCAATAAGACTCTGAAAGCAAGACTTTTTTGCCCTTCCGCCAGATGCTCGCCCTGGTACACGTCAAAAAGCTCGATGGCGAGCACTTCGTCACCGGCGGCCTGGCGCAGGGTGTCGAGCAGTTCGGCAGCACTGAGCGTGGCGGGCGCGGTGAAGGCGATGTCGCGCGTGACGATGGGCTGGCGGGAAAATTCGCGGTAGCGGGGCAGGGCGGCGCTCTGCGCGTGTTCAAGGTCGATTTCGGCTGCGACGATGCCCTGCTGGAGGTTGTGCGCTTGCAGGTGCGCGGGGTGCAGTTCGCCCACAAAGCCGATGGGCTGACCATCGAGCACGATGGTGGCGGCGCGCCCGGGATGCAGGGCGGGATGCTCTGCCAGCGGGCGGAAGCTGAGCGCGCGGTTCGGGAACAGGGTTTCGATGTCGCCTTTGAGGTCGTAAAAATCCACGCTGCGCGCGCGCCCTTGCCAGTGGCCGGAATGCGCCGCGCCGGTGGCAATCAGCCCCAGACGCAGCGGCTGGTGATAGCCCGGCACGGGGCGCTCGGGCGATTGGTCGAGCAGGAATACGCGACCGCACTCAAACAGGCGCACGCGCGTTTGCTGGCGGTTGAGGTTGTTGATGACGCTGGCAAGCAGCCCCGGCAGCAGGCTGGTGCGCATGACGCTCATCTGGCTGGCGATGGGGTTGGCAAGCCGCACGAGCTGTTCGGGCGCTTCCGGGCACAGCGCGCGCTGGTCGGCTTCGTCAATGAAGGTGTAGTTGACCGCCTCAAAGTAATCGCGGGCGACGAGATGGTGCAGCAAGGCGGCGAAGGGACGGGCGGCTTCGGGGCGTTCCAGCATGGCAAGCTGACCTTCGGGCAGCGGCGCGGGAATGTTGTCGTAGCCGTGCAGACGGGCGATTTCTTCAATCAGGTCGGCTTCGCATTCGATGTCGAAGCGGTAACTGGGCGCGGTGATGGTCAGTGCGCCTTCGCCCGCGCGGGACACCGTGAGGTGGTCGCGGGTGAACAGTTCGCAGATGCGCGCTTCGTCCAAATCAATGCCCAGCAGTTTTTTGACGCGCGCGCTCTGCAAGGTGACGGGCGCGCGCACGGGCAGGTGTGCGGGCGATTCTTGCACCAGCACGGGGCCGGCCTGACCGCCGCAGATTTCCAGAATGAGTGCGCTGGCGCGTTCAATGGCGCGGGCGGGCAGGTCGGGGTCGACGCCGCGCTCAAAGCGGTGCGAAGCATCCGAGCTGAAACCGTGGCGAATGGCGCGCCCGGCAATGGCGGCGGGGGCGAAGTGGGCGGCTTCGAGGAAGACTTCGGTCGCTTCCTGCGTGATGCCGCTGTGCTCGCCGCCCATGATGCCTGCCAGCCCCAGCGGGCCGGTGTCGTCGGCAATCAGCAAGGTGTCGGCGGCAGGCGTGATGGTTTGACCATTGAGGATTTCGATCGCTTCGCTGCCGTTGGCCATGCGCGCGCGCACCGCGCCCTTCAGGCGGGCGTTGTCGTAGGCGTGCAGCGGCTGGCCGAGTTCGAGCATGACGTAGTTGGTGATGTCGACAATGGCGCTGATCGGGCGGATGCCGCTGCGCAGCAGGCGCGTTTGCATCCATTCGGGCGAGGCGGCGCGGGCATTGACGCCGGTGAGCACGCGCCCGAGCAGACGCGGGCAGGCGGCGGGCGCATCCAGCGCAATTTCGCGGCGCGCGTCACTTTGCACGGCAACCGGCGCGCAGTCGGGCAAGTTGGCGGGCGCGCCGGTGATGGCGGACAGTTCGCGGGCAATACCGGCCAGGCTGAGGCAGTCGGCACGGTTGGGGGTGAGCTTGATGACAAAAATATGGTCATCCAGATGCAGGGCGGTGCGAATGTCCGTGCCCGGTGTGAGGTCAGACGACAATTCCATCAGCCCGCTGTGGTCTTGCGACAGCCCCAGCTCGCGCGCCGAGCACAGCATTCCGGAAGAGGCGACGCCGCGCAGTTTGGCGGCCTTGATGGTGAGATCACCGGGCAGTTGCGCGCCGATGCGGGCGAGCGGTACGGTCAGCCCGGCGGCGGCGTTGGGCGCGCCGCAGACGATTTGCAGCGGCTCACCGCTGCCGTCATCGACCATGCACACGCGCAGGCGGTCGGCGTTCGGGTGCGGTTCGGCGCTGAGGATGCGGGCGACGACCAGACCGCTGAAAGCGGGGGCGACGGGGTTGCGTTCTTCGACTTCCAGCCCCGCCATGGTCAGGCAGTGGGCGAGGGCTTCACTATTGAGCGCGGGGTTGATGAGGGTGCGCAGCCAGTGTTCGGAAAATTGCATGGTCGGTACGGGGGCGAGAATCGGGAAAACGGGTAGATGCGTCAGCGGAACTGGCTGAGAAAGCGCAGGTCGTTTTCAAAAAAGAGGCGGATGTCGTCAATGCCGTAGAGCAGCATGGCAAGACGTTCCAGACCGGAGCCGAAGGCAAAGCCGGTGTAGCGTTCGGGGTCGATGCCGCCGAAGGCGAGCACGTTCGGGTGCATCATGCCGCAGCCGGAAATTTCCAGCCATTTGCCTTTGTGCTTGCCGCTGAGAAAGGCCATGTCGATTTCCGCGCTCGGTTCGGTAAACGGGAAAAAGGACGGGCGAAAGCGTACTTCCAGCGCATCGGTTTCAAAAAAGCGGCGCAGGAAGTGGGTGTACAGCCCTTTGAGATCCGCCATGCTGACTTTTTCGCCAATCCACATGCCTTCGAGCTGGTGGAACATGGGCGAGTGGGTGGCGTCCCAGTCCACGCGATAGGTGCGCCCGGGGGCGATGATGCGCAAGTCGGGCATGTTGTCCGTGCCGTAGCGGGCAACGTGCGCCTGCATGGCGCGGATTTGCACGGGACTGGTGTGGGTGCGCAGCAGCACGTCTTCGCGCCCTTGCAGATAGAAGGTGTCGTGCATGGAGCGCGCCGGGTGGTTGTCCGGCATGTTCAGCGCGGTGAAGTTGTACCAGTCGGTTTCGATTTCGGGGCCGTCGGCGACGGCAAAACCGATGGAGCGAAACAGGTCTTCGATACGTTCCTGCGCGCGGCTGACCGGATGCAGCCCGCCGGCCTGACGCTGGCGCCCGGGCAGGGTAACGTCAATGGCGGTGGCGGCAAGCTGGCGGTCGAGTTCGGCCTGGCGCAGTTCGGCGCGGCGCGCTTCCAGCGCGGCTTCAATGGACTGCTTGGCGCGGTTGATGCGCCCGCCGGCTTCTTTCTTTTCTTCCGGCGCCAGGGCGGCCAGCCCTTTGAGTTCGGCGGTAATCGAGCCGGTTTTGCCCAGATAGCGGGCTTTTGCCTGTTCCAGCAAGGCGCCGTTGGCGGCGGCGGAAAAATCTTGCCGAGCCTGTTCTACCAGTTGTTCAAGGTCAGACATG
>JAFZMK010000150.1 GCA_017553285.1 Rhodocyclaceae bacterium | reverse complement strand
TTTGCGGCAAGACAAAACCGTCAACTCCCTCTTCAAGTCCGTGACCCGCGAACTCATCACCTTCATGATGGAAGACCCGCGCACCATCACCCGCTCCATCGACATGATGTTCGCCGCCAAAGCCATTGAACGCATCGCGGACCACGCCACCAACATCGCCGGCTCGGTCGTCTACATGGTCAAGGGTCTGAACATCCGCCACGTCCGCCTGAAAACCGCCGCCAGCAACGTAGAAGCCGCCCGCGCCGAAGACGCCCCCACGGGCAACAACGCAGAAGCCTGAACAGAAAAATCCCCGCCGTGTTTCCGTGAACGACGTGGAGACGGATTCCGGCTCCGGCGGCCAAAGCTGCGCTTTGGCTTTTTCGCCTCCGCCCCTCTCAGAGGGATCTGTCGGCGTAGCCGACTGAGGGAGGGACGCGGGCGGCGCGGGGCACAAAAAAAAAACGGAACCCTTACGGGTTCCGTTTTGTGTGTTGCTGCGAAGTGCGCGGGGGCGCTTAGGGGGCATCGTCGCTGTTGTTGCGCAGTTCTGCCCAGGAGTGCGTGGTCGGAGGCGCACCAACGGGGCTGGGCGGCATGCATACGCGCACGCCGTTGCTGTCGATGGCGCAAGATCGGGTGGATTCGATTTCATCGTCCGTGCCCGAGGCGCTGGTGCCCGTGCCGGTACCGGTTTTCTTGCGTTGCTCCTGCACAATCAGGATTGAGCCGGAAGTCTCACCCGAACCGAAGCCCAGACCGACAATGGGCACGCCGCCGGAGCCGGAACCGCTACCGCTACCACTTCCGCCGCCGATGCTGCTGCCACCGCTGTAGAGGTCTTTTTCGTCGACCTCGCCGTCGTCATTGACGTCGATGGTGGTTTTGTATTTGCCGTCGGGCGGGACGCTGCCGGTGAAGGGGTCGATGACCATCAGGCGGGAGGTGGCGTTCTGGCCGTCGCAGCTCGGCTCGGCGGATACGGCAAAGTTCATCTGGCCAACCAGCAGGCCGCTGCGCACGCGGTTTTGCAGCAGCATATAGCCGGGTGCTGCCGCATCGCTGGCTTGGTTGAGCGGGATTTTCCAGCCTTTCTTGCCGTCCATGTCGCCGGTGATGGCGTAGTTCATGACCACGGCATCTTCTTCCTCGCTAGTCGCCGTGCGGCGGATTTTGACCACGTCATACTCGCGGCTGACCAGATCAGCATCCTTGACTTCGGCACCCGTATCCTGAATGCCGTACCAGGTACGCACGCTTTGCTTGTCGGTCAAGTCCGCGTCGCTCAACGCTTTGCCGGTGCCGAAGAACAGCCAGCGCACGCCGCTTTTATCGACGGTGCTGGTGAGCGGGGCGGTGATGGGCTGCGGGGCGGTGAAGAGTTTGGCGTACTGCACACTGGCGCCGATGTCGGAAACTTTCCAGACATTGCCCGCCAAATCACCAGCATAGATGGTGTCGGCGTAGTTGTCGTGGTCGGTATCCACCACGTGCAGGCCGAGGATGCCGCCTTTGCTGGTGGAGGCCATGCCACCGCCTTGCAAGGTGGTGACGCTGCCGGTTTCCAGGTCAATTTGCAGGATGGCCGATTTCGATTCGGTTTTGCTCTGGTTCGGCCCCGAGCCAATGAACACCGACCACTTGCCATTGCCCACCGGCGCAATCACCGGGCGACCCATGGTTTGCCCCATGGCCGGGGCGGTTTTTTCCCACAGCAGTTTGGGGGTGCCGGGGTTGGTGACATCCAGCGCGAAGACGGAAGGCTGCGCATCGCCCGCGCCGCCTGCGGCACCCATCGAGCCGACGAGGATGGTTTTCCATTCGCCGCCGATTTTGACCTCGGAGTAGTTCAACTCACCATCAAGCAGATAGTGCGGCGATGCCTCAAAGGTTTGACGGGTAAAGGCGCGCATGTTCTGGTTGACCGCTGCTGCCGGAATGAAGGCAAAGAGTTCATCGCCGGGCTGGTAGGTGGCCGTCGTATTGATGCCGCCGACATTGACGGAGACGGATTTCTGCTCGGTAATGAAGGCGTGCACCATGCCGTCGTTGCCTGCGGCGTAGAGTACGGCGGGGCGGTCTTCGTGCGCTTTCTGGAAAGCGTCGTAACCATCCAGCGTGCTGGCCAGTTCGGTGCGGATGTTTTCGGGCGCGCCGATGAAGGTGGGTGTGCCGTGCACAATCATGCCCAGCACGTTGCGCAGACCGCCGCCCAGTTCGGCGCGGGTGCGCCAGAGCGCGCCGCTGCCGTCCTGACTGTCCGGATGAGCGACGGCGGTGCCGTCCAGCGAGGTGTCGCCACGCAGATAGCGCACGGTGTCTTTGCCCAGTTCTTCATCGCTGCTGGCAAGCGCCAGTTTTTGCGTAGATGAGAGGTTTGCCCACTGGAAGACTTGCAGGTTGTCATCTCCGGCGTTGAAAAGCACGGCGCGCTCGCGCCCCAGGTTGCCCGCAAGCAATTCGCCAAGCCGCGCGCTGACATCCCAGACCGCGCCGCCTTCGCAACCTTCGTCCAGCTTGCAAGCGCTCAGGTTGCTGGAAAAGTCGGCAGCGTTGAAGAAAGCGCTGAATTTGAGCACGTTGCCCGATTCCGTGTCACGGAAGAGATAGGCATTCGCCGCACTGGTGGAGCCTACGCCCTTGCCGGGGCGGTTGACTTCTTTCAGGATGGCGCGCAGCGCTTCGGACAACGCCGGGTCGTCTTCCGGGGTGTAGTACTGACCGTGACCGTTGACGGCTGCGTGCCAGAGGTCGTCGGCGGCGGAGAGATCGTCCGATACCGGCTTCGGCCAGGTGTCGGTCGAAGAACCCGGCAGCCCCGGGGCGGCGACCTTGTGCGGGTCCATCGTGCCGCCGACGCCGAAACTCACGCCGTAGGTGGTCATGTGTTGCCAGAAGGCGGGGTCGCGCCCGGTGGTGGGCACGTTGTTTTTGCCGGCTTCACCGGCGCTGTCGGGCACCAGGTCGCGCTTCCAGTAGTACATGGCGATGTCGGCCAGCGTGTTCTGGTGCTTCGTGCCGGGACCGTCCTGATACGGCGCGCTGGGCACGTAGCGATAACGCGCACCGTTGGCGCTGATGAGGGTGTCGTTGTCGTCGGTGCTGTCTTGATCGCCCCAGCCGGAAGGGTTGTCGTTGTGATAGCCATCCGAGACCAGAATGGTGACGTTGCGGCGGCAAGAGAAGGTTTTGTTGCCGTCTTTGTAGGGGCTGTCCTTGGAGGTGGTGTCGCTGTAATACTGCCCGGCGGAGTGCAGGGCGTAGTTCAGCGGCGTGTTGCCCAGAATCCGGAAATTCGTGACGTGTTGGGCAAACTCGCTGCGGTGTTTGGCATCAAACAGGCCGCCGTTTTCGTGCACCGGGATGGGGTAGATCAGGCCGCGCTCTTTGCGGCTGGGCGTGACCAGCGGTTTGCCCATCACGTTGCCGCCGTTGTTGATGGTGGAAAAACCCACGCGCAGTTGTTCGTCTGTTTCGGCAAAGGCTTCGAGGATGCCGCCGCGCGCCGCCGCATGGCGGGTGCTGTGATAGAAAAGGTAGTTCCAGTAGTTTTGGAACAGTTCTTTGGGCTTGCCCTTGTAGACGGTTTTGCCGTCTTTGTCGATAAAGACAAATTCCTTGTCTTCCGGCCAGGGGGCTTTTTCCACGTATTCCTTGGTGATCGGGGAAGCCATGTCATACGTGTCTTTCGGCGTCATGCCGAAGACTTCGGTGTGGTGGTAGTTGTAGTTTTTATCCAGCGCGAAGACGACGAGGGCGTAGTTTTCCACCTTGAAGAGGTCGGTATCCTGCTGGATCGACACGGCGCCAAATTCCGATTTGATGTTTTGCTCGTTGTTGCGCAGCACGTAGAGCGGGGGCAGGGTGCCGGCGGTTTCTTCTTTGTATTTGCCGTTTTCGGCTTCGGACGGGCGGTTTTTGACCCACCAGTTGACATCCTTGGCGAGGTTTTCAGGATTGAAACCGGCGAAGAACTGGGTGACCAGTTGGCCGATGTCGTTGTAGATGTAGAGGTTGGTGTGGCGTTTGTTGCCGACGACAAGATCGCGCGGCGAATCCTGCACGCGCGGCAAATCCGCGCCCGGCGCGGGGCGAGCCTCGCCCGTGGCCCACGGCAGATAGACACGCCCCGGTTCAAAGCGCAGCGTGTTTTTGTCGATATCCTGATCGTGATGCGTGTCGTACCACAGCCGCCCGCTGTACAGGTGACCCAGCGGGTAGTTCTTGCCGCCTTTCAGCAGGAAACAACTGAAACCTTTGGGGATTTTTCCGGGGATGATGGCACCGCAGTGTTTCGACCCCTTGTTTGCCAGGATGTAGCCCAGATTGGCGGGCATGAAGCTGGTGGTCATGGAGGAAGAATCGTCCATCATGACCAGTACGTTCGGCGCCAGCCCGGTGCTGCGGCCAATCGGCTCTTGCGCCACGGGCACGGGCAAATCCAGCCCTTGTACGTCAGCATGTGCGACAGAAATCATCCCGGTGGCAGTTGCTCCCAAAGTGAGCAAGGTGCGGGCAAGCGGTGTAATGCGGGGAGGGTGGGTAGTCATGATGCTCTGTTCCTTTTTTGTTTGTATTGCGGATTGACGGTGTTGTCTTGGTTGTGGTAGGCACTTTGCCTGCGGGCAAAGCGGGCGCAATCCTAAAAAAAAAAAGTGTCTACGTCTAGTGCCTTTTCACAGAGCAGGAAAACGGGTGACAAACGGCGCATTTTTTGAGACGAACGGTTATGGTTCGCTGGAGATGGCTGTGGGCTGCCGCGACCTCTCCCAAATCGGCAGCATTTTGCGGCAAGACAAAACCGTCAACTCCCTCTTCAAGTCCGTGACCCGCGAACTCATCACCTTCATGATGGAAGACCCGCGCACCATCACCCGCTCCATCGACATGATGTTCG